>JBGTNB010000202.1:0-10274 GCA_041743285.1 Gemmatimonadaceae bacterium | reverse complement strand
CCGGTACAGAAGGACGATGCGGACAAACGCGGCGGCGTGAAGGATGCCGGCGGAACTACCTGGTGGATAGCGACGATGGTTGGTTAGGCACGAGCAACCGCACTTTCCCTTTTTCACTTTTCGGAGGCTACATGGCCGATTATCGCAAATCTCTCCGCCGCTCGCGCTCCGACCGGATGGTGGCAGGCGTGGTAGCGGGGCTGGCCGAATACTTGGGGCTCGATGTCACTCTCGCCCGGGTGCTGTACGTGGTCGGCTCGGTGGTATCGGCCGCCTTCCCGGGAGCGATCGTGTACATAATCCTATGGGCGATCGTTCCCGAAGGCGACTAGGCAGGCAACAGCGGGAAATGGGAAATGGGAAATGGGAAACGCGCTGCACCAAGAAGTACAGCGCGGAACTGGCGCCGCGACAAGTGACGCTCGGGACCGTTGCCGGTGCGGCGGCGCCGACGGCCCTGGGGCCGTAGGACGCCCGCCGTTGTTACTCGTACCGGAGCGCCTGCATCGGATCGACTCGCGACGCGCGCAGCGCGGGCAGGTAGCCCGCGCCTAGCGCGACGACCGTCAGCAGTATTGCCGAGCTGACTACGACCGTCGGGTCATGGCCCTCCAGGCCGTAGAGCAGCGACCCCGCCGCCCGGCCCAGACCGAGCGCCGCAATAATGCCTATCACACCGCCGATGAGCATCATCCAGGCGACCTGGCGGAGCACCATCGAGCGCACGCGTGAGCCATCAGCACCAAGCGCCATGCGCAGTCCTATCTCCCTCGTACGCTGCGCCACGGTGTAGGCGAGCACGCCGTAGAGGCCGATCGCCGCCAACAGGGTTGCAAGGAGCGCGAAAGACGCCGACAGCATGCTGATCATGCGATCGAGAAAGACGTTGTCCCGCATCTGCTGCGGCAGGGTCTTGAGTTCCTCAAGCGGCAGGTTCGGATCGAGGCGCGATATCACCGCCGGAATGGCACGGAGCGTCTGCTCGGGGGGGAGCGAAGTGCGCACGTAAAAAGTGATGAAACCGATACTTTCGTCCTGGCGGTAAGGAGTGTAGAACAGCGGCGGAGTTTCGTCCTTCACGTCGCTGTACTTGGCATCCTGCACGAGGCCGACGATCTGAATATCGAGCGAATCGTCGTTTCCTACCGCCATCCACTTACCGACTGCCTCGCGGCCGAGGTTGAACTTCCTGGCGAAGCTCTCGTTGACGACCGCTACCAGTCCGGAACCATGCACATCCGAAGTGGTGAACTCGCGGCCCGCCAGCAGTGGAACGCCTAACGTGTTAAAGAAGGCCGTTCCCACTTCATTGAAACGCGCGCTGTTGTCGATGTCGGGGCCACTCTCGAATCCCTCGACCGACACGCTGCTACCCCAGTTGCTGCCGGCAAGCAACGGGACCATCGCCGCCGTTACGCCGGTCACGCCCGGCAGCGCAGCCAGCTCCTGCTCAACGCGCTCGAACAGCTGCTGCGAGCGAGCGTTCTCGTAGCCATTCAGGTTGGGCGAAATGGCGAAGGTCACCACGTTATCGATACGGAGTCCAAGGTCGACGCGGCTCACATTGGAGAGGCTCTTCAGAAACAGCCCCGCCGAGATGAGCAGGGCCATCGACAGCGCTATCTGAGCCGTAACGAGCGAGGTGCGGAACCGCGCGGCGGCACGCGCACCCGACGGCTGGCCGGAGTTGGCACGAAGCGTGGACACCAGGTCCGGTCGCGTAGCGTGGATTGCCGGGAACATGCCGAACAGCAGACCGGTGCCTATCGACATTGCGGCGGCGAACCAGAGCACCGTGCCGTCGAGCTGGAGATGGAGCATTGCCGCTGGCTGCGGTGGCAGAATGGAAGCGATTCCGGCGAGAGTCCACTTCGCGACCAGGAGACTCGCAGCGCCGCCCATCAGGGCCAGTAGGCACGACTCGAGCAGAAGCTGCCCAATCACCTGACGACGGCTCGCGCCCAGCGAAAGCCGCACCGCCATTTCGGTTCCCCTGGTTGCCGCGCGCGCCAGCAACAGGTTGGCGATGTTGGCGCAGGCGATCAGCAACACGATCCCCGTTATTGAAAACAGCAGCAGCAGCGGCGTGCGCGACTCCTCGTGAATGGAGCTCTGACCCTTCACGCCCGAAGTCAGCTCGATCCCTTTCGCCCGGAAGCGGGTCAGGGTCTCATCGCTCATTCCTTCTTGCAGCGGCGCTTCGACCTCCGTGATGATCGGCCGGTAAACGGCATTGATCGTCCGTTGCCCCTCCTCCAGCGTCGTACCGGATTTGAGCCGGGCGAACAGATATGCCCAATAGCTACGTCGGTCCTCGAAGTCATCGAAGCCGGGGTCCATCTGGCTGCGCATTGAGATAGGTACAAAGACGCTCGGCGTGCTGCCGAGAGTCGTCCCGACAAAGCCTCGGGGCGATACGCCGACGATCGTCATCGAATGGCCGTTAATGACCATCGTCTGGTTGACTACCCCCGGATCGGAGCCAAGCTGGTTCTCCCAGTAGCCATGACTCAGCACTGTGACGTAGTTGGCGCCAATGGTTTCATCGTCGCCCGGAACGAGAAGCCGGCCGAGTGCCGGAGCGATTCCGAGAAGGGAGAAATACGAGCCCGAAACCATCATTCCTTCGCTACTCAGCGTCTGCCCTCGATAGGCCAGGTTGGCACCGAATGCGCGGTGGGCACCTATTCCGGTGAACGAGGACGGTGACTTCTCCAGGTCACGGAACATCGCGTAGCTGAACACATCATCGCAATCTCCTGCCTGGCTGCAGGACTGCGATCCGGGCTTGGGTCCCGGTGCCGAGAGATTGACAAGCTCCTCCGGCGCCCGCACCGGCAACGGACGCAGTAGTATCTGGTCGAACAGCGAGAAGATCGCGGACTTGGCGCCTATGCCCAGTGCCAGCGACAGAACGGCAACCGAAGTGACGAACGGCGTCTTGAACAGCGTACGGATGGCGAACTTCAGGCTTCGCATGGATTGCTCTCGCTGGATTCCAGGACCCTACGGTCGTGGACACCTTGATGGATGTGGCTCGCGTGCTAGAGGCGGAGGCCGCCGATCTGAGACACACTAGCTGGCGAATCGGTTTGTGACCACGCTGGACAGCCGTCGAGCCTCCCTGTCCGACCTGCCCGACACACTTCGGTAAATCGTGACCGGAGTTTCAGCCCGGCGCGCTACCTTCGCCTACGACGACCTCGGGGTCGAAGCCTAAAAAGAGACCGGTCTCGACTACGCCGGCGCGCTCGCGCAGCGCCTGGGCCAGCCACGCGAGGTCGGCGATCCCTTCCCGAAACCACGCATCGATTATCAGATGACCTTCATCGGTGCGGTAAGGTGCTCCATCAGCGGCAACGCGCAGCGCCGGCTCGCCGCCCAACGTGCCAATTCCTTCCAGATGAGTAGTCCATCCAAACTCCACGACTTCCACCGGAACGGGATGTCGGTCTCCGAGTCTCTCCACCATCTTGCCACTATCAACCGCGATCACCAGTCGGCGCGAGCACGAGGCGACGATCTTCTCCCAGAGCAGCGCGCCACCCAGTCCCTTCAAAAGATTGCCTCGGGGATCCACCTCGTCGGCGCCGTCGATCGTCAGATCAAGCTGGGGATGCCTATCGAGGGTCGCGAGAGGCACGCCGCACACCAGGGCATGCTCCTCCGTTACGCGCGATGTCGGAACGCCAATGATGTCCTGCAAGGCACCTACTGCCATTCGCCGGCCGATCTCCGAGATGGCGAGTCGGGCCGTAGTGCCGCTTCCGAGACCAATGACCATTCCGCTCGACACGAGATCGACCGCTCGGGAGGCCGCCAATTGCTTTCCGTCGAGACCCTTGTTGCTCATGGTGTTCGCCACGCGGCGCCATCGGCCGCGATCAGCGACTCCGCTTCAGCTGGTCCCCACTCACCGGCCGCATAGTTCGGCAAGCGCTCCGGCGGCAGGCCGTCCCATGCATTCAGTATCGGATCGATTATTCGCCATGCCGCCTCTACGGCGTCACTTCGCGTAAACAGTGTAGCGTCGCCGAGCATGCAGTCCACGAGAAGTGTTTCGTACGCCGAGTGCTCGGGCGGGCCGAACGATCCGGCGTAACTGAAGTTCATGCCCGCGGTCGCCATGCGGAAATCATGATCCGGCACCTTGACCTCGAAACACAAGGAGATCCCCTCGTCAGGCTGAATACGGAATGTCAGGACGTTTGGAGAGATGTCCTTCCCTTCCGTTCGTGGAAACATGAGGAGCGGCGGCCGTCGAAACCGGATTGCGATCTCGGTCGCCCGGCGTGGCATTCGCTTGCCCGACCGCAGGAAGAACGGCACTCCCTGCCATCGCCAGGTGTCGATCATCAACCGCACCGCGGCGTACGTGGGCGTTCGGGACCGTGCTGCCACACGTGGCTCCTCACGGTATCCTGGGACCCGCTCCTTTCCGATCGAGCCCTCGCCGTACTGCCCCGGTACCGCATAACGCGCTACCTCGTCGGCGGTGACTGGCCTGATGGCGTCGAGCACCTTGACCTTTTCGGTGCGTACCGCGTCGGCCCGGAACGCCACGGGAGGTTCCATCGCCGTCAGCGAGAGGAGCTGCAGCAGATGGTTCTGAAACATGTCGCGGATCACGCCGGACTCCTCATAGTAGCCCGCCCGGTGCTCAACCCCCACCGACTCCGCCGCGGTAATCTGGACGTGGTGTATGTGGTTGCGGTTCCACACCGGCTCGAAGATCGAGTTCGCGAACCGGAACACCATCAGGTTCTGAACCGTCTCCTTGCCCAGATAATGGTCAATGCGAAATATCTGATGCTCGGCGAACCGCGCGCGGACCATGGCGTTGAGCTCTCGCGCGCTTTCGAGGCTGCGCCCAAACGGCTTTTCGATGACGAGACGGACCCACGGGCGCGCACCGGCATCATCCAGTCGTGGCGCCAGCCCGCTCTCCGACAGGTGCGTCAACGTTGGCTCAAAAACGCTGGGCGGAAGCGCCAGATAAAAGAGGCGGCCGCGTACCACGCCATTTCGCGCCGCAGTGTCGCTCTCCAGACTCGTAAGGCGATCGCGTAGCCGCGCGTAGATAGCCTCGTCAGCCAGGTCGCCGGCGATGTACTCCAGCCGGCCGGCGAACCGCTTCCAGGCTGACGCATCCATTGCCCCTTCGTGCGAATCCGCCAGCGCGTCTCGCATCTCCTCGCGAAATTCGTCGTCGCGCATCTGCCCACGGCCGATGCCGATGACACTGAAGTCATCCGCCAACAGCCCATCATTCATGAGATGAAAAAGCGCCGGCACCAGCTTGCGACGGGTGAGATCGCCACTCGCGCCGAAGATGACCATCGTGCAGGGCGTTCCCCGTTCGGGCAAACTCAGCGCGGCCGCCGACTCGTTGGGCACATCCATAGGAACGACCAGCCCTTCGGTCATGTCGACTTTACCGAGTGGCCACCGAACTGCTGGCGCAGCGCCGCAATCACCTTCGCTGAGAACGACTCGTCCTGCCTCGACCGGAAGCGCGCAAGCAGCGACAGCGTTATGACCGGGGCCGGAAGGTTGAGGTCTATCGCCTCCTGCACCGTCCACCGCCCCTCGCCGGAATCCTCAACGTATCCCCTGATGCTCTCGAGCCCGGCCTCTGCGGCGAATGCGCGCTCGGCGAGCTCGTTGAGCCACGATCGCACGACGCTCCCATGATTCCAGACCGCGGAGATCTGACGAAGGTCGAGGTCGAAGTTCCTGGACTGATGCAGGATCTCGTAGCCCTCGGCGTATGCCTGCAGCATTCCGTACTCTATGCCGTTATGCACCATCTTCACGTAGTGGCCTGCCCCCGACGGACCGACGTGCGCATAGCCATCGGGCGGTGCCAGCGAGATGAAGGCCGGCTCGCAGCGCGCAACGGCCTCCTCCGACCCGCCTACCATTAGGCAATAGCCGTTCTCGAGCCCCCAGATTCCGCCGCTGGTCCCGGCGTCGACCAGATCGATTCCGCGCTCGCGAAGCTGCACCGACCGCCGAAGCGTGTCGTGGAATCGCGAATTGCCGCCATCGATGATGATGTCGCCGGCGGCCAGCTGCGGCAGTAACCCGGCAATCGTATTGTCGACCGGATCTCCGGCTGGCACCATGATCCAGATGACCCTCGGCGCGTCGAGCCTGGCGCAAAGATCGGACAGATCACCGGCACCGGTCGCCCCTAACGTTGCAAGATCGGCGGTCGCCCGAGGGTTGCGATCGTAAACCACCAGATCGTGGCCATTGCGCAGCAGCCGGCGCACCATGTTGCCGCCCATCCGCCCGAGCCCGATCATCGCTAGCTGCATACCATCCTCTCGTTAGGCCGAGGGCGATCGCACTGTCGCCGATTCGGGCGTTATTGTTCCATGGCCACCACCGCGGCTCCAATGATCCCCACATTCGGATTCACGATCACGTTCACGGGGATCTTCGCCATTATGCCGGAAAGCCGTCCCTTCGCGCGAAAGGCGTTCATGAAGGCGCCATCGAGTAGCTTGGGCACCATGCGCGGAGGACTGCCACCGGCCACGTAAACGCCGCCGGTCGCCAGAACGGTGAGCGCGAGATTGCCGGCCTGCGCACCGAATACCTTCGTGAACACATCGAGCGTCAGCTCGCAGAGTTCGTCGGATCCGGCCAGCGCGTGGCGCGTTATGACGGGCGCGGGATCAGCCCCTCGCATTTCGAGGCGCACGCTGGCCTGCTCGGCGATGTCCCCAACGGCAGCCAGGTGCTCGTAGATATTGGACAATCCCGGTCCAGATACTACGCGCTCGAACGAGACGTGCCCGAACCGCTTGGCAAGGGTGCGATGCAGCCGCCACTCGAGATCATTCGACGGACTGAAGCTCGCGTGACCGCCTTCTGATGCATGCACTCTGTACGCGCCGTCGTGCCATGTAAGGAACGCCTGGCCGAGTCCCGTTCCGGCGCCTATCAAGGCAATGGGACCGCGGGCCTGCGGATCGCCGGCTTGCAGTGGCAGAAGATCGGCGGCGACCAGCCGTTCGATTCCACGACCTACGGCATGCAGGTCGTTGATGACTCCCGTTCGCTCAATGCCTATCGCCTCCCGCAGCGTTCCGACATCGATGATCCATGAAAGATTGGTGGCTACGCACCTGCCCTCCGACACCGGACACGCGACGCCGAAACACGCACGCTCCGGTCTTTCGGCTACTTCCGCCAGGAACGCTTTCACGATAGGCGCGAGTCCCGGGAATTCGTTGCTGTCGTATCGCCGCGCGATGTCGAGGTGCGCGCCATGTTCGTCGATGTCGACTAGCGCCAGCCGTGCGCTGGTGCCTCCTATGTCACCCGCCAGTACTCTCATCGCGCAGTGCCTGTGACGTCGTGCCCGGTAAGCGCGGCTCCGTGGCCGCGGAGCTTGCGCGCGGCGGGATGATCGATGAGCCAGGTGCCGCGGACAGCGAGCTGAATAGGGAAAGCCTTCGGCGAATAGCTTCCTTCCAACGCCCGCGCGACCGCATCGGCCTTGGCGCTGCCCGTAACCATCACGATCACGGTTTCGGCCTCACCGATGACGGGCGGGGTAATCGTAAGGCGCGACGGGTATGGATCCGGACCGGTCGCCGCCACAACCCTCCGCTCCCGCTCCCTGAGGGCGGGCGAATGGGGAAAGAGTGATGCTGTATGCCCGTCCTCGCCCATGCCAAGAAGGAGAACATCGACCCTCGTTGGCAAAAGTCGTGCGTAGTCCCGCGCCGCCGCCTTTCGATCGGTGCGCTCCCCTTCCATTCGATGAACCGAGTTGTTCGGAACCGGGACGTGGCGAAGAAGTGTATCGTGTGCCATGCGATAGTTGCTCGCCGGGTCATCGAGCGGGACGCAGCGTTCGTCGCCGAAGTAGATGTCAACTAGGTCCCACGGAACGCTCGCGGCAATCGGCGGAACGGCCATTACCTCGTATACGGGGCGCGGGGTGGAGCCTCCCGTCAGCCCGAGAGAACAACGCCCACGGGCCCCGACAGTCGCTTCCACTGCCACGGCAATGTGATTTGCGGCGGCGCGGGCAAAATCGGCAGGCTCAAAGAGATGCACACGTTCGGCGCGGGGGAGGCGGGGAGGACCGCTCATTGCGGGAGTATGCTTCCCGCCATGGCGCGATGCAACCGGCCAAGGGTGAAGGGCGAAGGACGAAGGACGAAGGACGAAGGGCGAAGGACGAAGGACGAAGTGCGAAGTACGAAGGGCGAAGGGCGAAGGACGAAGGGCGAAAGGCGAAGTGCGAAAGGCGAAGTGCGAAAGGGTTGAAAATCGGGTATCTCCCTGAGAGTGCTGAGCGACTCGTACAAAGTCGGTCTCTTCGCACTTCGCAACTCGCACTTGACCCTTCGCACTTCCCACTTCTCAATTCGCAATTCGCAAATCCAGTGAATACGTTAGGCTTCGTGACCGGATCCCCGATGCGAGACGCGGCGCCGGAAACCGGCGCCGCGTCATCTTGAATCGTCCCCTTTCGCAACTCGCAATTCTCATTTCAGTCCAGCTTCAATCCGCGCCGATCTCGCCTCCCGATCGTCCCCTCTCGCAACTCGCAACTCTCATTTCATGCCACCCTCCAAACGCGGGCATCTTTCTCCCCGTCACGCTGTGCGCGCCCGCAGTGCCGGCGTGCGCGACGCCGTCGCACCGTTCTCCGCGATTGCGTCGAGTCCCTCGCGTGCCCGAGTGCGCATTTCCGAAGGCAGTGACGAGCTCAGCCACACGACATCCTCGTTCGAGTCGCGTCGGTATGCCTCGATGAGATTGCTCCCATCCAGCGTCACCAGCACCGCGCCGAAGGCAGGCTCAGGATCGATCTGGCTGACCAGATCGGCAAGCTGTATCACGGCGTTCCCCGACATGGCGAGGTAATAGTCGCCTTCCGCGACGTTCGATGAGGCCGTCTTGTTTACCTGCAGAAACCTTTCGACCTCGGCGTTCCGAGGCTTGACGATATTGAGCAGCGCACCGGACGGCATCGTCCGAGCGATGACGCGCAGCAGTTCCGCCGTATCTCCCACACCGTCGATGGCGATCCATTGCTGGTCTTCGACCGATTCACCGGTAACAGCGCCACGAATTCTCTTGAGCAAGCCCATCGTCGTTCTCCCTCGGTATCGGTTTACGAAGCCAGCATTCGCCAACGACGCGTGACATCCATCTATATCATGCTCCGCGCCGCTGCGTTGCTTCGGTCAATGCAATCCCTATCCTGCTCTGCTGCAATCGCTTCGGCCGTTGCGTCCTAACGCCATACATCAGACACTGTCCCCACTGGGTGTCACCGCGTTGCGCAATTCGGCGACACGGCGATCGCAACTGTGAGCAACATCACAAAAGGCGAGTCGCGTTACCCGGAGAATCATCATTGAGACCGTCAACCCAAGGCTGACGTCACAACGATTGACACCCAGTTAGACGGGAAGGCGCTGTGCATCGCCGCACAGATGTTCCGCCCGATCACCTCGCCAGCACGGCTTGGGCAAGGGCCGAGCCGCATCGAGGCGCGGACCATTAACGATTCGCGTAACCGGTACGCGCTGCACACGCAACGCGCCCTACAGAGCCCCGCCCTTCCATCCTTCGCTTTTTTTCACGGACCCGCCGAGGATGACGAGCCGGACCCCCGACGGTATTTTCCATGGAACCGCGACCCCGGAGAACACATGACAGCTGCTGCCCTGAGGATTTCGCTCGCGTTCGGCTTGGTGACGGCCGTTCCCCCCTTGTCGCACGCCCAGGAAGTCCACCGTGCAGCGCACCACGACTTCCGCGTCGTAATCGTCGCGGAGGGCTTCATAAACCCCTGGTCGATCGCCTTCCTGCCGGGTGGAGACATGCTAGTCACGGAGCGCCCTGGGCGGCTGCGCGTCGTGCGTGACGGCAAACTGCTCGCCGACCCGGTCGCCGGTGTGCCAGCGGTCCGTCAGGGAGGCCAGGGGGGACTGCTCGACGTCGTGCCTCACCCGCAGTTCGCCTCGAACAGGCTGCTCTACCTGAGCTACGCCAAGGCGAGCGCCGACACCATGGAGGGCACGACGGTGGTTGTTCGCGGTCGTTTCGAGAACGATCGGCTCACCGGCGTTGAGGAGATCTTCGTCGCCAAGGCGTGGACGACGGGACGCGGGCATCACGGATCTCGCCTCGCGTTCGATCGCGACGGCTACCTGTTCATCACGGTGGGTGACCGGCAGTCTCCATCGCGCGGCGATCTCACGGCGCACCCGGCGCAGGACCCGACCAATCATTAC
>JBGTNB010000201.1:0-1760 GCA_041743285.1 Gemmatimonadaceae bacterium | reverse complement strand
GTTGCCGCCGCCGCCCGCACGCTCGGAGTGCCCGAGACGGAGCTCACCACCGGCGGCGGGGCGGTTCACCATCACGCCTCGCACCGCCGCCTCGGATATGGGGAGCTCGTAGCGACGGCCGCTACGCTCACCGCACCCGATATCGCCAGTGTGAAGCTCAAGGATCCTAAGGACTTCAAGATCATCGGCCGCCCGATAGGCGGTGTCGATAACCACAAGGTGGTAACCGGCCAACCCTTGTTCGGAATCGACATCACCGTCCCGGGGATGCTCTACGCCGTGTTCGAGAAGGGGCCGGTGTTCGCCGCAAAGGTCGCTGGCGCCAATCTCGAGGAGGTAAGGTCGCTTCCCGGCGTAAGGCACGCGTTCGTGGTCGATGGAGGCACGCAGCTCAACGGATTGCTTGGCGGCGTGGCCATCGTCGCCGACAGCTGGTGGGCGGCTCGCTCGGCACGGCAGCGCCTGCGTGTCACGTGGGCCGCGCATCCGACAGCCGCGCAGAGCACCACTTCGTTCAAGGCGAAGGCCGCCGAGTACATTGCCGCGGCGCCGCAGCGCTCCCTGCGGAATGATGGCGATGTGAACGCGGCATTCACGAGCGGCACGGTGGTGGAGGCGACATACCAGTATCCGTTCCTCGCCCACGCCACGCTCGAACCGATGAACTGCACTGCGCACCACAGTGACGGCAAGCTCGAGATCTGGGCGCCCACCCAGAATCCACAGTCGGGGCGGCAGCTCGTCGCCACGACAATGGAGATCGCGCCGGAGAACATTTCGATCCACATCGTGCGCAGTGGCGGTGGCTTTGGGCGCCGCCTCAGTAACGACTACATGGTCGAGGCGGCGTGGATTGCCCGGCAGGCAGGCGCTCCGGTGAAGCTGCTATGGACACGCGAGGACGACATTCAGCACGACTTCTATCGCCCCGCTGGTTTCCACAAGCTCCGCGGTGCGGTCGACGCGAACGGCAGGCTCACCGCATGGCAGAATCACTTCGTGAGCTTCGGTGAAGGCGAGGGATTCGCACCCAGCGCGCAGCTCAGCACAGCCGAATTCCCGGCGATGTTCGTCCCGAACTTCTCGCTAGGCGTATCGACCATGCCGCTCGGTGTGCCGACCGGATTCCTTCGCGCGCCGGGGAGCAATGCCCTCTCGTTTGTCTTCCAGTCGTTCATCGATGAGCTCGCGCACGCGGCAAATAAGGATCCGGTCGAGTTCCGCCGCGAGCTGCTCGTGCAGTTCACGCCGCCTCCGCCGCCGGCCGGCGAGCAGCGCGGCCCGGTGCCGATGAACCCGGAGCGCATGCTCGGTGTGCTGGACTTGGTCGCCGAAAAGTCCGGCTGGGGCACGCGCGCGCTGCCGCGCGGCACTGGCATGGGCGTCGGCTTCCACTTCAGCCACCGCGGATACTTCGCCGAGGTAGTGCGGGCGACGGTGACGCGCTCTGGCGAGCTGACCATCGACAAGGTCTGGGCTGCCGGGGATGTAGGGAGCCAGATCATCAACCCCAGTGGTGCCGTCAATCAGGTACAGGGATCGGTACTCGACGGCATTGGCGAAGCCCTCGCCCAGGAGATTACGATCGAGGGCGGTCGGGTAACCCAGAGCAACTTCCACGATTTTCCATTGCTGCGCCTGACGCAGGCTCCTCCGGTCGAGGTGCACTTCCTTACGACGGATTTTCCACCGACCGGGATGGGGGAGCCTGCGTTGCCGCCGGTGGTCCCCGCGCTCACGAACGCCATCTTCGCCGCAAC
>JBGTNB010000200.1:0-4890 GCA_041743285.1 Gemmatimonadaceae bacterium | reverse complement strand
CCCCGTTTACATCGCCCACCGCGACTGGCGGCCCCTGTCTGGAGATCATGTAGGGCAGCAGGGGTTGAACACCGTAGTCCAGCACGTTCCCGGTCTGGTGCGCGTAAGCGAGCCCTCCGCTGCCTAGCAGCGGCTCGAACGGCCGATCGGGATCCGAAGCAGGTGGAACTGGCCGCGTGTTACCACTCGCCTCCGCCTGTTTGACGACCAGAAGCCTGTCTACCTCCAACCCGGTCAGCAGCTGATACCGTCCGTCGGGCCAGAACACTTCCAGACTGTCCACGCGACTCTCGGCGCCGAGTCCAAAATGGGCGCGGTCGTCGACGGTGGACATGTAACCCCGGTACGGGGAGTGGTAGAGATGCTGCTTCTGGCCTCCGGCAGTCAGGATCAGCGTCGCCCCTATCCCCCGCCTGTTAGGCGGGTCCCCCTCGAGCCTGAGTGCCAGATAATGATGGGCGCTATCGCCATTAGGGGTGTTGTGATAGATGAAGGCGGGGGCATCGATGTTGTTCACGACCAGGTCCAGTCTTCCGTCGTTATCCAGATCGGCGTAGGCGGCGCCGTACGAAAAGCTCGGCCGGCTCATTCCCCATGCTGCGGTACTGTCGGCAAAAACGAGATCTCTCTCGTTCCGGAAGACGTAATTGGACGCTTCGTAGCTGTGCAGCTTCTCTAACAGATCCAAGCCGGCTCGCCGGGACGCGCTGTCACCACGCCGCCGCAAGGCAAACATTTCGGTCTGATAGTCCAGATCATTCGCCGCCTTGGGATAGCCATTGCCGATGAAGATGTCCTTGTATCCGTCATTGTCGAAGTCGGCGAATAGAGCACTCCAGCTCCAGTCGGTGGAGGCGATACCGGCAAGACGTGCAATCTCGCTGAAGATGACATCGCCATCCTTCGTGACTCCATTGCTCAATTGCAGGGTGTTGACCGAGTAGTCATCGCGAAAGCCGCGGCTGCGCGATTCCATCAATCGGCTATAGGTCATGAATCCGCTCGTCCGCTTACGGCGGCTCAGGTCGCGCGGCATCATGTCCACCTGGAGAATGTCGGGCCAGCCATCGTTGTTGAAATCCGCGATGTCAACCCCCATTCCGGCATAGCTCGCATGCTTGATCGAACGGCCCGCCTTGTCGGTGAACGTGCCATCCCCGTTGTTCAGGTACAGCACATCGTTAGGTGCACCGTCGTTGGACACGTAAATGTCAGGCCAGCCGTCGACGTTCACGTCGGACACCGCTACGCCAAGCCCGTAGCCGGGCTCGCGAAGGATGCCTGCCTCCAGGGTTGCATTGATGAACGTTCCGCTGCAGCTATTGCGATAGAGCTGGTTGTAGCTGCCAGGGGTAGTACCATGGATGCCTCCCGGGTGGCTTTCCACCTCGCCGCGAGAAAAGTCACGAGGTGAATTGGTCAACAGGAAGAGGTCCAGACAGCCGTCCCCGTCGTAATCCAGGAAAGCGGCGTGGCTCGTGAAGCCGGTATCGGCGATGGCGTATCGAGCCGCCGATTCGGTAAAGGTACGATTACCGTTGTTCATGAACAGCAGATTCGCACGCTCCTCGGGCCTCGACCATTCGGGGCCAGAAACGGATACATATATGTCCAGATGTCCGTCGTTATTGATGTCCACCATCGTGGCCCCGGTCGCCCACCGGCTGGTACCCACGCCGGCACGCTCCGTTATGTCTTCGAACCGCATGCTGCCCTTATTCATATAGAGGCGGCTCGAAACCGAATTGCCAGAAAAGAAAATGTCGGGCAACCCGTCGTTATCCACATCGCCAACCGCTACACCAGCACCATTGTAGACGTAGACGTCGGTCTGAACATTCAGCGAGTCATCTGTCGCGATGGTGTTGGAAAACGCGATTCCGGACTGCTCCGCGCTCAGTAGCCTGAAGCGAGGGGGATCGCGCCTGTCGCCGCCGCAGCCGGTCAGCAGGAGGAGGGGCATCAGGAATGCGATTCTTCTCGTGCGAGGCATGGAGGTAAAGATCATCCAGGGCATCGGCGGGCCGCCAACAGGAGTGCTTGATTGGGCCGGAGATGGGCGCTCGCTTCGTAAGGCGATGCGCTCCCGCGGTGCTCGGCGCGCGCTGAGAGCTAGTGACACCAGTCTTTTGTGTGCCACACTCGATAGGTGATACCGCTCAACCGCAGGGATGGAGGCGCGGACTCTAGTCGCAGTGCGATTCCGGATACTTCTGGAATCAGTTTTCGCCGCGGTTGATATTGAGGTTCATTCGGATTTCGATGACGCCGCTGGTACCGGCCCGCAATCCGAATCTTCCGCCGGCCTCCGTGCTATTGTAGTAACGGATCTCCATTACCTCGCTGGCCGGAATGTTTCGAAGCGCCTGAAGGTCGCCGTACGGTTGGCCATCGAGGAATACCTTCGCGTACTCACTCCCCGGCGTCATGAACGATGTGGGACCATGAGAGCTCAGCCAGTGCGGGCGCAAACGTGCGATCGCATCGTATGCCGTCGCCGCATCGGCATTAGCCCCAAAGATTTCCGCAGTGGTGAGAAGGTTTGCCTGTCGAGGAACCGTTGTACTCGACGTGGCGGACGTTCCGCTGGCGGAGCAGCCCAGCGTTGCTGCCAGCGCAATTAGATAGAGCTGCTTGACCGACATGACCGGCCTCCTGGTTTGCACAAGCCGTTCTGTTAATTCTGCAGACTGTTTTCTACTCCCGCCAGCATCGAAACGAGCCGAGTGCTGCCCCGGACAAAACAGGAAACGGGAACCGGGAAATGGGAAACGGGAAACGGGAATGGGAAACCTGGAAATCGAGGTACGATACCCGTGGCCTTTCTCCCGTTTCCCGTTGGGGCTAGCTGGCGGGGGGCGCACGTCGCGCTTATCCCGTGCGGCCGGCATTGCTGCGGACGAACGCGCTCGACAGTCCCGTCCAGCTCAACCGGCAGCTGAGATCAGCGGCGCATATAGTGACAGGAATTTCGCAGCGCCACAGTATCCGCGCCATTCAGCGCAACCGCCCGCGACTCGGGGCCCATTATCGAGTCCACGCTTGCCGTGGCCTGCGCAGGGCTGAGCCCTGCGCGGAGCCTCGGTATCAACAGTTCCAACCGCTGCGTGGTGGCGCTACCGGTCAGCTCATCGAGCAGGAGCGCCCGCTCAAGCATCCATGCCGTCACTTCAATGCGATTCGCCACGTCCTCTGACGTCGTGTGCTGCAATCCCCGGCGCGGCGCGGGAAGCAGCGCCGACAACATCAGGGCCTGGGTGGGCCTGAGCTCCGCTGGATCCACGCCGAAATAATGGCGACTCGCATCGCCGATCCCCCAGACACCCTTCCCCCACTCCACCACGTTCAGATAGATCTCGAGCATCCGATCCTTGGTCAGCGTGTGACTCAGCTGCCAGGCAAGGAGATACTCACGTGCCTTGCGACGCGGGGTGCGCTGCGGGCCGAGGTAGAGGTTGCGTGCAAGTTGCTGAGCAATTCCGCTGCTCCCGCGGCTCAAGTCGCCGCGTAGAACGCGACGGAACATCAACCGTTGGCTCTGCCAATCGAGCGTCCCTATTCTGAAAAAATTGCGGTCCTCGGCGAATACCACCGCGCAGGCGGCAATGCGAGGGATGGAGTCGAGCGGAGTCCAGTGCCAGTCGTGAGGTCCATTGCCAATGCCCCTCGCCCGCTCCATGTACGTTGTCGTGGACGGGTTTTCATCGACGAGCTGCCGCATGCGGCCGATGTACAGCCTGGTAGCCGCAAGGTCGAGCACGGCGATTGCGCCCGCTGCCAGGAGAACGCACAGTGTGACGAGAATGCCATTACTCAAACGCAGTCTTCCGAAGTACGCGCGCAGCGTTTGCGCCATACTGTGTGCCTTCACGTCGCTGGCCTGCGACACGGCGCACCCGGATGCACGCATTCCCCCGTTATCCGGCCCTCTCGCTCTCGAGATCCGCTACCCGGCGGACGGCACGGTGCTGAACCGCGATTCGGTCGCGATCTGGGGGACGGTGGGTACTGGAGGGGCATCGCTTCGAGTAAACGATCGAAAGGTGGTGATCGAGCGGAACGGCGCATTTGCAGACTTCCTTCCGCTTCCACCCGCCGACACGGCTGTGCTTGACTTCGTCGCCAATAGTGGCGGCGACACTCGCCGGCGGACGATTCGGATTATCCGCAGAAATCCCCCAGCAGTAGCGTCCACAGCCAGGGACGCACTTGTGCCTCAGGAGCGGTGGGTAGTGTTGCGAAGGGTTCGGAGCGATACTGCCGATAGTGCGACGCATGCCCGGCCAATTTACAGTCGGTGGACGCCTGACGGCTCGCTCGCCGTACCACTGGAGCAGGAATCGCGCGCGTTTTCTGACCTGCGGACCGCGAATTGGATTCGGCTCAGGCTAGCCCCTGATGTCTTCGTTTGGGTCCCCGCCGCCGAGACGGCCTCGGCCCATGCGTCGCCATTGCTGGCGCCGCGTTTGGCGGGCCTAAGCATCGCGGCTGACTCGAATGAGACCACCGTGACAATTCCGGCGACGGAACGATTGAACTCGAGCGTGGAGCTCGCGGTCGACCGGTTGCACTGGACGATCTGGGCGGAGCAGTCGGATGGGCTGCTGCCTGCGGCCGACACGGTTGTGGGAACGGTGCAGCAGATTGTCGGTCGGCGCGACAGGCCGGGACGAATCACGCTCGAGGTGCAGCTGACGGAAAAGCCGTTGGGCTGGAAGAGCGAATGGCGCGAAGGGCTTCTCGTGCTGCGGATTCGGTCCCAGCGGCCGCTTCGCTCGGGGCTGCGCGGGCTGATCGTCGCCGTGGACGCCGGGCATCCGCCCGGGGGCACGATCGGGCCCGCCGGCTACACGGAGGCGGAGATGACACTGGCGGTTGCGCGCGCGACCT
>JBGTNB010000199.1:0-6922 GCA_041743285.1 Gemmatimonadaceae bacterium | reverse complement strand
AGATCTCTCAGCTGTTCCTGAATCGGCCGTCTGGTGGGAGCAAGGGTGAGCAGCTGAAGGGTGAAGTATTCAGGAAAAACGATGAGATGGCACTTGTAGTCCGCTGCCGTCTCGATCAGACCCAGCACCTGATCCCGAAACTGGTCCCAGGAGGCGACCGGACGAATGAAGTACTGCAGTGCGGCTACTCGAATGCGATCCATCAAAACTCTCCTCGTTCGTCTGCGATTGAATGCCGTGCTGGGCGGCTTGGGGGACTATCGCGTGATCAGTCGCCAGATGGTCACCGCGCTCAATAACATCGTCAGCGCAACTATCGCCCCGCCCATGACGTTGGCCAGTACACCGTTAGTCGAGCCCTTCAACTGCCTTCGGTCGTTCATCACGATCATGAGAAAGATCGCGATCGCCGGCAGCAGAATGGCATTCGCCGCCTGCGCGAACACGATCGCCGGCACCGGCTGCACACTGGTGAGTGTGAAGCCTACGCCTATCGCCATTACAGTCATCCAGACAATCCGCACGAGTGGCGACCGCAGGTCCTGCACCCAACCCAGCACACCGGATACCGCGTATGCCGCGGCCATCGGTGCGGTGATCGCCGATGTCATTCCGGCGGCAAAGAATCCGATTGCGAAGAAGGTCGTCGCCCACCGGCCCAGCACCGGCTCCAGCATCGCTGCCATCTGCGCGGGCGAATCGACTGCGGCTCCAAACTGCGCTGCACCGGTGATGAGAATCGCCATTGAAATCAAGCCACCGAGAACGATCGCGATCCCCAGGTCCGCCCTCGCCTCACCCAGCCGATCGGCTCCACGCCACCGCTCGCGCGCCGCGTTGGAATGAAGAAACAGGTTATACGGCACGATCGTGGTACCGATGAGCGCCAGCGCAACCAGATCGCTGCCTTCGGGAAGACGCGGAACCACCAGGCCGGCCAGTAAATCGCCCATGTCGTGCGCAACGGCAATCGCGGTGACGATGAACACGACGGACATAATGATCACCAGCGTGACAAGCAGACGCTCGAGCAACCGATAGCTGCCGCGCCACAAGAACAAGCTGGCGAGCAGGCCCACAGCCAGGCCCCACCACGAAGTGCGTCCCCCGCCAAGGATCTGCAGCCCGCTGGCGGCTCCGAGGAGATTTCCCGTTTGATAGGCGGCGTTCCCCAAGCCGATCGCGGCGACCACCAGTGCGGCGGCAAACCAGTACAGCACTCTCTGGCGGTCGAATCGCCGTCGAATCGCCTCGCCGAGTCCAATCTCGGCGACCACGCCAAGGCGCGCGGCCATCTCCTGGAAAACGATCGTACCAACAGTCGCGAAGACGAGGGCCCAGAGCAGGGCGTAGCGAAAGCCGACCCCCGCCCGGAGACAGGTGGTTACCGTCCCCGGCCCGATGAAAGCGGCCGTGACGATGGCGCCGGGTCCAATTCGAGGAATGCGCATCGGCGCGGACTATACCCGCAACGAGAGTGAACGGCTAGACCGATCGGCTGACCGAGACGGCAGCCGGAGCCGCGATTCGCGTGAAATGCAAGCCGTTCACCGCCGGATGCAGGAACGGGGCACGGCTAGAAGCCGCGCCCCGATACCCTCTTCCGCCAAACGTTATGCTCTGGCGTCCTGCCCGATCGTCGTCTCGACCATTCGCTCGCCACGTACGTTCTCGACGAACAGCGTCTGGATCAGCCTGTTCGCGTCGTGCACGTACTCGTCGTGATGCTTCTCGGCGACTTCGCCAATGCGGGCCAACTGCTCGTTACCTAACGTCTTGCCCGCTTCGCGGAACGTCTTAGCAGTATCCTCGGCCTGCCGCGCCAGCACGATATCCTGCACGAGTCTCAGGAAGTCGTCGCCCCGCGCCATGTCGGCGAGGTCACGCGCACCGGTGAACAGAGCGCCAACCGCCTTCTTCGCGGCTCCTTCACTGGCTCCGAGCTGGCGCTGATAGTCTTCGAGCATTCGCTGATGCGAACGCATGTTCGGAAGATGTCTCGAGCACAGGTCGCGGAAACGCTGATCCTTGGCCTCGCGCTCGTGATCCTCCAGCGCATCGAGGAAGGTCTTATGCTGCGCAACCGCGTTATTCACCTGACTCTGAAGAAATTCCAGTCCTTTTTCCATTCTATGCCTCCACGCATGATTTGTGGACGTACGTAAAGGCAGGATGCGGGCCAACATTCGGGATTGGGTGAAGAGAATTCGACCCGTTTCAACTGGCCGCCGGCCGCACTCCGACTACGTAATACTCCGTTTCGCCGAAGCACGATGTCGGAACGTTCTTCTTTTGCTCGTACTCGAGCGCCACACGCCCGCCTTGCAGCTCCTGGATGACGGTGGCCAGCGAGTCGTTACGCACGGAGAAGTGAAAGATCTCGGGCATCGAGCCAGGGATGCTCACCATCGCAAGCTCGCCCTCCCACGTCTTGCAGAGCCAGCCACGTTTCGAAAGCTTCTGCACGTAGCCGACGCGTTGCCCGTCCGAGTATGTGTAAGCGACCGCAACCGCTATCCAGATCGCAAAGAAGATTACCGGACTGAGGAGAACAGCTGCCATGATGAATTTCCAGCGGTGGCGCCGCAGGAATGGAGGCCTTTCCGGTGGCAGCGCCTTCACATCCTGGGTATCGTAGCCGCGCGGGGGCTGCTCCAGCTCGTCGTCGCTCATGCCAGTAGGGGTGAACGTGAAGCCGCGCCTCCTTTCCGATCGGCGGGCGCGACCGCTAGCTTGATGGAGGTTCGCCGAAGGCGTGCCACCAGAGCTGTTATCCGCCAGACGTAAGGAAGTGTAGTGACGTTCGCTCCTCGAAGACAGACGGTTACGACCGTGGTTGGCGGCGTGCCTGTAGGCGGTGCGCACCCGGTGGTCGTGCAGTCCATGACGAACACCGATACGGCTGACGCCGTATCGACGGCCGCGCAAGTTGCCGCCCTGGCACGCTCCGGCTCGCAGCTCGTGCGCATCACCGTCAACAACGACGAATCGGCGGCGGCTGTACCCGAGATCGTTTCCCGTCTTTCCGACGATGGCGTCACAGTGCCGATCGTCGGAGACTTTCATTACAACGGTCATCTGCTGCTGTCGCGGTACTCCGCCTGCGCTGCCGCGCTATCCAAGTATCGCATTAATCCGGGTAATGTCGGCTCCAAGCGCCGTGACGAGAACTTTCAGACCATCGTGCGGCTTGCGGTGGAGCACGATAAGCCGGTGCGCATTGGCGTGAACTGGGGATCTCTCGACCAGGATCTTCTCACGCGGATGATGGACGAAAATGCGGTGGCCGCCGATCCTCGCGCAGCAAAGGACGTGTATATCGAAGCCATGTTGGAGAGCGCGCTTCGATCGGCGATTCTGGCAGAGGAGACCGGTCTCGGCCACGACCGCATCATCATTTCGGCGAAGGTATCGGGAGTCCAGGATCTCGTTGAGGTATATCGCCGCCTGGCGAGCCGCTGCAACTATCCGCTGCACCTCGGGCTCACCGAAGCGGGGCTCGGCTCCAAGGGGATCATTGCGAGCACGGCGGGCCTGTCCATCCTACTCGGCGAGGGGATCGGCGACACCATTCGAGTTTCGATCACGCCGCGGCCGAATGGAGACCGCACGGAGGAGGTACGGGTCGCGCAGCAGATCCTTCAGTCGTTAGGGCTGCGCAGCTTCGCTCCTCAGGTCACCGCCTGCCCAGGTTGCGGGCGAACGACCTCGACCTTCTTTCAGCACATGGCGGAGGACATCCAGGCCTATCTGCGCGAACAGATGCCTGTCTGGCGGGAGCGGCATCCTGGAGTGGAGGAGATGAAGGTCGCGGTCATGGGCTGCGTCGTGAACGGACCAGGCGAATCGAAACACGCCAACATTGGCATATCGCTGCCCGGCACGTTCGAGGAACCGAAGGCGCCGGTGTACATCGACGGCCAGTTGGCGATGACACTGCGCGGCGACCGGATCGTGGAGGAGTTTCTGGCGCTGCTGGAATCGTACGTCGCCCGCACGTACCCGGCGGCGCGGCAGCTGGTCGAAACGGAGTGACGCTGGAATCCGCGCTTCCCGCTGCCGGCGCCGCGAGATTGCGTGCGTCACTGCTGCAACGGTTGGCGCAGAGTTCTTCGTAGACATCGTATGCGCCGACTCGCCATAGTCCTGTTGGCCTGGGGACTCGCCAACCATGCTCCCGCCAGACTCTCCGGCGGCTACGAGACGGCGTCGGCCGATGCCGTACTCGCCACCGCGCCAGACTCCACGTTCGCCGGCCTGGTCGCCCGGTTGTCCGAGCCAGGCGGCTTCTTCGACAGCGACAATCTCATCTCCAATGAGGCGACGTATCTGCACGTGCTCGGCGCGATGCGCTCGATGGGAGTAAGCGGCGGCGCTTACATCGGCGTGGGTCCAGACCAGAACTTCTCCTACATTGCGCAGGTCCGCCCGGCCGTTGCCTATCTCATCGACATTCGCCGTGACAACCTGCTGCAGCACTTGTGGTTCAAGGCGCTGTTTGCCCTGTCATCGGACCGGACTGAGTACCTCTCGCTGATGCTCGGCCGGCCGATGCCTGACGATTCATCTTTCCGCGGCCGCCCGATCGAGGAGGTGCTCGCCTACTTCGATTCGGTACCTCCGTCCGAGTCATTCACGGCCGAAACGCAGCGGCGCATCAACCGGGAGCTGGAATCGTTCGCCGTGCCGCTAACCGACGTGGAGCGCGCCGCCATCTTCAGCATACATGCGGCGTTCGCCGAGAGCGGACTCGCGATCCGGTTCACCAGCCACAGTCGCCCCGCTCGTCATTTCTATCCAACGCTGCGCGATCTGATTCTCGAGCGCGACCTGGACGGCAGGCAGGGCAACTACCTCGTGCGCAACGAGGATTTCGTTTTCGTCAAGGAGATGCAGGCGCGCGACCGGATCATTCCCGTAACCGGTGACCTGGCGGGCGCACACGCATTGCGCGCCATTGGACGGGACATCTCCGATCGCGGCGAGCGAGTCTCGGCGTTCTATGTTTCCAACGTCGAGTTCTACCTGATGCGTCAGGGCAGCTTCGATCGATTTGCCGACAACGCCTCGGCGCTGCCGCGCGACGGGCGGTCCGTCGTAATCCGATCCCTGTTCGGCGGTCTTTACCGCATGGACCATCCCCAGTCGGTGCCCGGCTACTTCAGCACGCAACTGCTGCAGACGCTGGAAAGCCTCGCCGCGGAGCACGCCCTAGGTGGCTATCGCACCTATCGAGACGTCATTACAAAGCACGGGATCGAACTGCGATAGAAAGTGACGGAGATGCGAAAGCGAGATGCGAGATGCGAGCATTTGCTCTTCCTCGCATCTCGCATCTCTCATTTCTGAGAAAGACCTTCTGCGCGTCGTCAGAGCTTACGGCAACACCCTACGCATCGCGGCAATGCTGTTGCGCGCGCTTTGAAGCGGGTCCGGCGGCTGATCATGCTCCACGAACGCATGACGAATCCCGGCTGTATCCGCTTTGGCGAATACCGCCTGGAAGTCGAGATAGCCCTTACCGACGTCGACCATTTCGCCGGACGTGGACATGTCCTTGACGTGTACCATAGCGAAGCGTCCTGGATGCCGTGCGAAGTAGGCGGCCGGCTCTCCACCGGCCTTGGCTAGCCAGTACAGGTCGAGCTCCATCTTCACGAGGTCGGCATCGCACTCGTCCAGCAGCACCTGGTACGGTACCACGCCGTTGATAGGCATCAACTCGAAGTCATGGTTGTGATAGCCGAGCTGCAGTCCGGCGTCCTTTGCCTGCCGCCCGATTGTATTGAGCTCGGCGGCACGTGCACGATAGGCGGCGATTGTTTCGCGCTCATTGACGTCGAGCCAAGGCACGACGACGTAATGGCTGCCGAGTGTCTTGGCGGCAGTGAAGGTGGGCGCTGGATCGCCGCGCAATTGAGGCAACCCGATGTGCATCGACGGAGCCGTGAGCTGGTGCCGGTCCAGCAGGCCGCGAAACGCCTCCGGCGTAAGGCCGTGCAGCCACGCCAGCTCAACCTCGCGATAGCCTATCTCGGAAAGCTCGGACAGCGTTCCTTCGACGTCCTTCTCGAGAAGCGTGCGAACGGTATAGAGCTGAATGCCGGGCGCGATCGCCGCCCCTGGGCCGGTACAACCCAGTCGGGGCAACATGCTGGTACCCGCAGCAGCGAGCATGATTTCGAGCATTTCTCGACGGAGCACACAGCCCTCCGGGAATTGGTGGTTGGACAACGGAGTCGCGCTGCCCGAACGTACGTTTGCACAACGGTATCGTCCAGATTCCTCGAGCCACGATCCCCGTGCCCGCTGGCGTCGGCTCCGGGCCGACTTGTCTCGCTGACCCTCGACGTAAGCGACCCCGCCGAGTATTCCTTCGACGCTCGATTCACACCGCGCTCACCGACCACCGAACAGAATCTTCAGCGAACGCCGGTCATGCGTCTTACAACTCTTTTCATCGTCTGGGCCGTCGTGATCAACTGCGGCGGATCCCGACAGCGAGGCAGCCACAACCGCCCCGCGCCCGTCCCTGACCGGCCGGCGCTTCTCGTGACCGCGGCGGGCACGCGCCCAGCCGAAGCGCTCGCTCGCTTCGTGGGAGCCGATAGTGTCACCTCGCCGCGCGTGCTCGTGCTTTCCGCGGGATCGGATACGATCTCAGGGCCGCAGGCGGCCGCCGATCTTCGGGCCGCCGGAGCCATCGCTACGAGCATCCGCCTCACTAGGGCCATGGCAGAGTCCGGCCAGATTTCCGCGCTGCTTACCGGCACCAGCGCCGTCTGGCTGACCGGACTTCGCGCCGATGAGCTGGGCGCCGCTCTGGGGGGTACGGCCACGGCGGTCGCACTCGAGCGCCGCGGACGCTCGGGAATGCCGGTTGGTGGCGACGGGGCCGGCGCCGGGATGCTCGCCGCCGTGC
>JBGTNB010000198.1:0-1820 GCA_041743285.1 Gemmatimonadaceae bacterium | reverse complement strand
CACCACTCGGCAACGTCCGCCGGCAACACTTGGCCGCTGCGCTCCACGATCGTCGCCGACAACGCGTCAACCGCGGTGCGGTCGAGAGGCGCCAGGTGCATCCGCTGCAGTCCCGGAAGCTCCCTGATCCCGCGAGCACGTTCGGCATCTGGCTCCCGCGACGTGAGCAATAGCAGGACACGGCGCGTGCCCACCCAGGCAAGTGCATCGGCAATTACATCCCACGATCCCACGTCCAGCCAGTGTACATCTTCGATGACCAAGACCAGTAATGCTTCCGAAGCTACCGCGTCCAGCAAGTCGAGCATCGACCTGCGAATGTTGGCGTAAACCATCGACGCGTCCCTCGGATCCATTGAGGCGAGTGGCTCCTTGGGATCGTGATCGGTGAGCCGACGCAGAAACCGCATCGCAGCCGGCGAGCAGCCTAACGCCCCAGGCATCGCCATCAGCCGCGGCAGCATGTCCACGAACATCGACAGCGGCCGCCGGTCGTCATTTGACTGGCACCCCGCCCGAACCACCTGGGCATGCCCGAGCGACAGGGCGCGACCAAACTCCTGCATCAACCGCGTCTTGCCGATTCCCGGCTCACCCCAGAACAGATAGGCGCTCCCGCTACCGGCGTGCGCTAGCTGAAGAGCTCGATTCAGCTCCGCCATCTCCCTGGCCCGGCCGAAGAACGGCGTCTCGGTGATCGCGCGCGGCCGGTCCAGGTTGGTTGCCTCGGCAATCCGCCGGCGCAGCACAGTCGCCGGCAAACGGATCTCGCGTGCCTGGGGTCCCACTTCCTTCAGGTAGCCATCCAGAATCGCCAATGCCTGCGTCTTTCCTCCCTGCAGCGCCGCTGATTCCGCTTTCGCCAGCGTCGCTTCTTCGTTGAGTGGATCGATCGCCAGGCAGCGCGCCGCCATGCACTCCACTCCAGACCAATCACCTCGCCCCTTGAGCCGCGCTATCTCGCCGAGGAACACCCGCCGGATGCGGGCGTTCACCAAGTCGCGCTGCCGGTCCAGCCATTCGGAGTAGGAGTCGGAAAACTTCGGTTCGTATCCGGTGAGAAAGCTTCCACGGATTCGATTCACGAATCCTTCGGGCTCCGGCGAAGGCTCGAGAAGCGGCGCGCAATCCACGTCGAGTGCTTCCGGCGCGATCCAGAGGTGCGATCGGTCCGACTGCACCTCAACGCCAAGTGAGCGAAGGCGATACACTGCCTGGCGCAGGCTGTGCGA
The DNA here is from genome assembly GCA_041743285.1 of Gemmatimonadaceae bacterium. GTDB lineage: Bacteria > Gemmatimonadota > Gemmatimonadetes > Gemmatimonadales > Gemmatimonadaceae > JALZIF01. Next base: position 588 of record JBGTNB010000198.1, on the reverse strand, counting down.
TCCTCGGCCTTCCGATACGTCCGGCCAAAGGAGGTTCGTCAGCGCAGTGCGATGGGTAAACCTGTTTTGCTCGATGCCGAGGCAGAGGAGAACAGCGAAAAGCCGTTCGGCGTCCGGCCCCAGTCGGGTGAGGGCCGTTTCGGCGACGCATTCGCCAAGCGTTCGCAGCTTGACCATAGTTCTGGAGAGGTGGAGGAATGACCGCGGCAGTCTCCAAGGTGCATGCGTGCGTCAGCGCCGCGTCACAGAAGCTGCAGGCGGATCGAGGCCGACGCCAGGCGCGCCTCACGATGGTCAAATATTCGAACCGGTTCCGCGGATGATCTCCAGACTGAAAAACTGCCTTGCACGCTCAGCAGCTGCCGGAGCGGTGCTGATTGCACTCGGAGCCTGTGTCGGCGAGACCGGGGAGCTGCCCCCGCCGCCAGCCGAGATTCCGGCGGAAATGGCGTCAGCGGCGCAAGCGTTCGCCGCGAACTGCGCCTCCTGCCACGGGGAATTCGCCCGAGGCTCCGAAACGGGGCCGCCTTTGGTGCACCCCTTCTATGTGCCGAGCCATCATGGCGATGCGGCGTTCCGATTCGCGAT
>JBGTNB010000197.1:0-6304 GCA_041743285.1 Gemmatimonadaceae bacterium | reverse complement strand
TCGCACAGAAAGTGCCTTTAACAGCATTTGACAACAGAGTACACACAGGACACAGATGAAAAACAGAAAAAACAAAGAAAGAAAACAACTATGTTCACCGAGCATGGTGCTTGCCGCCTCCGCAAACTCCCGCGGTCCTCTGCGCTCCTCTGCGCCCTCTGCGGTAAAAAATTTCGAATCTTTCAGCTATAGCGATGCCAACGTGCCACTACATCCTGTTCGCCTCGTAGTTGAATCCTAACGCAGGCCGAGCAGACGCTCCACGAGCGCGGTCGACCGCTCACTGGCACCCAGCCCCGCACGGACCACCTCACGCGCGCTGTTACCGGCCTGCTCTCGCGCCGCGGCGTCGGTCAGCCAGTCGCCCGCGACCCGGGCGAAAACCTTGGCACCGTCCACCGCTGTCGCGCCGCCAGCGTGGAGCAGGAGCTTGGCATCGCGGCTGCCTTCGTGGCGAGGTCCGATCAGCACCGGCACACCGAACGCGGCCGGCTCGAGCACGGAGTGAAGCCCCGCCGCGTGAAAGCCGCCGCCTACGTACGCCACGTCCGCCAGTGCGTAAAGATCTCCGAGCGCACCCGTGCGGTCGACCAACAGAACATCCCATTCATCGTCAGGCGCCTCGCTCAATCGGCGTGTACGAAGTCCGGCATCGCCCGACCATCGCGCGAGTGGGGCGAGGTGTGCCTGGGACGGTTCGTGAGGCACCAGGACGAGCCGCGCCTCACTGACGCTGGAGCGCATCGTGAGCCACGCCGGTAGCAGCACGCGCTCATCGGCCGGCCAGGTCGAGCCGGCCACGAGCGTCGGACGGGACGATCGCAACGGAGCCAACATCGCATTCCCGGTCCGAGCAGCGAGAGCGCGCGCCCAGACCTGGTCATAACGCGTGTCACCGGTGACCTCCACCGTCTCCTGACGCGCTCCCAGAGCCACCAGGCGCCCGGCGTCGGCGGCATCAATCGCACCCACTGCATCGAGCCTGGCGTACGCCTCGCGCAGTAGTGTTGCCGCCAGAGCGCCTCGGCGTCCGGATCCTTCGGCCAGAGTGGCGCTGATCATCCCGAGCCGCACGCCTCTGCGATCGGCTTCACGGGCGAGAGCCGGCCAGAGATCGAGTTTGCTGAACACTAATGCCGCAGGTAGCCACGCGTCGAGGATGGCCCGCGCGTCTCCAGCGGTATCGAAGGGCAGGTAGTCATGGACATCGACCGGGAGGGACGCGGCGAAGGCAGCGGCGCTCGGCGAGTAGTGAGTGTACGCGAGCTGCAGCCCGGGATGCCTATCGCGGAGCAGCTCGATCACCGGACGCGCCTGGAGTCCTTCCCCCACCGACCGTGCATGCATCCAGAGCAAGGGGCGCGAGGGATCGCGATGCGTGGCGCCCCACTCACGGAAACGAGCACGGATGCCGCGCCGCGCGGCGAGCGAGCGGGTGAGCTTGCGACTACCGGCGGGAACGACGGCTGCCGCGGCCCGGGCGAGCGACGCAATCATGCCGTACAGCAACCAGTGCCGGCGGGGAGCGACGGACGGAGTGTGATCGGCCCCCGGCGGCCGCGGCGTTGATTCGCTAGGGTGCACGCGCGGCGAGCAGGGAGTCTATCACCTGCCGCATCGCTTGGAACGGATAGGCACCAGAGAGCATCACGCTGCCGATGAGAAATGTCGGGGTCGACTGCACTCCCGCCTCCACGGCGCGGGCGGCATCGGCCTGGATGAGCGGGACGAGTACATCTTTGTCCGCGCACGCGCGTACCGCCGCCGCATCTACTCCTCGCTGCGTGGCCAGCGCCGTGAACACGGGCCATGGATTTGCCAGGCCGCTCCACTCCTGCTGTGCCTTGAATAGCGCGTCGTGCATCTCCCAGAACTTGCCTTGCAGGCCAGCACACATCGCCGCCTCTGCAGCCGGCATGGCATTGGCATGATTCGGCAGCGGCAGATTTAGATAGGCAAAACGTGCCTTACCGGTCCTGACGTACGACTCCATCAGGCTCTCGTACGTGGAATCGTGCCACATCTTGCAGTACGGGCACTGAAAGTCGCTGATTTCAACGATCCAAAGCGCGGCGTTGGCGCTTCCTGTTATGCGCGCCGAATCCGCTACCGCGTGCGCCAGCGAATCGGCACCGGTGGTGTCCGTCGCCGCCGCCGTTTCTCCAGCCGGAGCCTGACGAGCGCCCTCTGACGGCGTGCAGCCCAATGCCGCGGCTAGCACCGCGAGAAGCGCGACCTCGATGAGACGATTCACTCGAATTCGGAGTCGATACGACGCACCGAGTTGGTCGAACGATCCAGGAGGTAGGTGAACTGGCCGAAAGAGGCGACAGCGGCAGCAAAGCCGAGATCGCGGGCCAACCCGACTACCCTCATGTCCCCGCTCACGTCGAGCACGTAAAGCCCTTCCGGTCCGGCCGCGACGAACATCCGCACGCCCGCGAGGCTCACGTCGTAGGCGAAGCGAGCACCCACCCACGCGCCGACTTCGCGTAATGCGGCCGGATCCGCGGAATCGAACAGCCTCACACCCTGCTCGCCCAGCGCCACTGCGATTCGGCTTTGCTCCACGGCAAGAGCGCGTCCCTGGATGAGGCGCAACGCGCCAACCCTCTCGAGCGAATCGCCGGCAATTCGAAGCGCGACCAGCGCGCTGTCGGTGAGCGCCCATAGCAGATTCCGGGCAAGATCGACCTCCAGGTCGCGTACCCGCGCTCCCACATCGACGCCTGGCCAGTGCCGCGCCGTGTCCGCCGAAAGTGGAGCGGATTCGACCTTCGTTCCGCTGCCAAGGAAGACGCGGTCCACCGTGGTGACGGTGGCGCTGATCTCCCCTGGACGCACCAGCGTCCCCGGCCCCTCACGCGGAGGAAAGAGGTACAGTCCGGTCACCGAGCCTAACGCCAATGCACCCGGCTGGGCGAGATCGAGCGCAGCAATGCCGCGCACACCGGCGGCGCGCCGCCCATCGGCGCGGAGTGCGGTTGGCGTGCTCCGAAACATCTGCACGCCGGCCGAGCCGCCGACGGCGATGCGATCATCCTCGACCGAGAGCACAGTCGCGTCCCCGGAAAGCCCGGCAGAGATGCTTTGCGGGTCGAGCGGCGCGCCGCCGCGATATCGCAGCGAATGCAGCTCGTCGAATTCGCGGCCGATCATGTAGCCGAGAAGCGAACCGGCGATCACCGTCACCGTCACAACGCAACTCGGCTCCCCGCAGTTGCCCGGCTGCTGCTGGCCCTGAAAGGCGATGTACGATCCCCCAATGGCAGTGCCGATGGCCGCGCCAAGGAGGGAGAACAGATACTTGCGGGGAAAGCGTCCTCCCTGCTCAGGCTGCTGCGCCTCGAGCACAGGTGCCAGCGTTATGGCAGCAAGCGCAATGAGAAGAACGGCTCGCTTCATTGTGCGCGTACCTGCAGCACCCGCTGGCGCGAAGCCGATGTCTGCGCTACCAGGTCGGTCACCGTGATCTCCAATGTGTAAGTGCCTGGGGGTGCTGTGCCGAGTCCCAGGGCGAGATAGGCGGGCGCACGCTCCATCGCGCTCGCGGCAACCGTTCGCTCGTAGGTGAGCGATACGTGATCATCGCCCTTGGCCGTGAGGCCTATCGCATCGACGATGCTTCCGAGAAACACCTCGATGCCTCCTTCACGGTGCACCTCATCGACGTGGAGGTTGAGATCGATGCGCGCGCGGCCCACGCCTGTCGAGTCGGGCACCAGGCCGTAGCTTTCCCAATAAAGATGAATCGTGTCGCCCGGTGCGAACGTCAGGCGACCGGCCGGAAGAATGAGCAGATCGTCGCGCGACAGCGGTTCGTCTCCGCCGCTCTTGAGACCAATGCTCCGTGCGACGAGAATGTCGGACAGTTGATGAGTGCCGGGGATGAACGGTGTGACGGGCATCGATGCCAGGCCGCGCGCATTTCGGCCGCTGATCGGCTGGCGTGCTTCGACACGGTAGAGGTATTCGCCTGGAGCGACGGTGCGCCGCCAGGATCGTGAGCTCACCGCATCGGGGCGGTCACCGGTGAGCTTGACGAGTGCGGTATCGCGGTCGGCGACGAGCGTGCGGCGGCGGCCATCGGTCAGGAAGAAGCCCGTTTCGAGCGAGGCTTCGCGCACGTCGGTATCGCGCAGCATCTCCGCCGCCGGCACGTCGGCGAAGATCGAAACGTCGACGAGTCCCGGTTTGTCGTCCCTGAACCGAGCGACCTGGACGCCTATCGAGTCTACCGGAAAGCGCTCCTCGATGTTGCTGAAGGAAACCGGAGTCAGGTATCGTGCGTTGAGCGCGTAGGCTTCGAAGTCGCCGGCGAAGCGCGCGGAATTCATCGCCGGGGGTCCTACGAAGACGAAACGCCGTTTGCTTTCCGGGTAGTACCAGACAGTCGTGACCCGGGCGATCGCCTCGGGACTCATGCCCTGCTGGGTTTCGGGGGCCATCGTGCCGATCATCGGTGGCGGACCGTAGCGCATGTAAATGTCGCCGCGATCGGTGTGCCAACCCCGAATCCCGAATTCCGCCGAAGTGTACCGGAGGTCGGTGTACGTGAGGCGGGAGAGGAATTCGACGCGTGCCTCGTTGACTGGTGTGAGCCGCAGTGGATCGAGCAGTCCCCAGTAAAGAGCGTCGAACTCGGCGCGAGCCGAATCGCCTAACGCCGCGTAGTCCGCCGCATCGTTGCGGCGGAGCAGGTGGACCAGACTGAGCATGTCGTTTCGCTCGGCCTGCCCGAGGAGTGGAAGGGCAAGGTCGAACAGGCGGCCGGCCTCGGCGTCCCGGTCGAGCCGGTGCAGCGCCAGAGCCTGCGACATGAGCAGGCGGGGCTCGTTAGGCGATGCGGCGCGGAGGGCGAGCGCCACTGCCGCCATTTCCTCGAATCGGAATCCATCGTGCAGGAGCCCGAGGAGTCCGACGGCTGCGCCGAGGTGCGTGGAATCCGCCTCCAGCGCCATTCGATAGTGTTGTTCGGCTTTGCGATAGTCGAGCTCGCCAGCATCCTGCACCGGCACCGACCAGGTAGTGAAGAAATCGTGGGTGTAATGCCAATCCTCGACGGCTACGTTCGGATCGAATGTGCGAACGCTCGACGTCATGAGACGCCGGTTGGCCATTGTCACGTAGCGGCGCTCGTGAATCAGCCCCAGCTCCCAGCGTATATCGGCGAGGACTCGTGGATCCCGGCGCTTCTCTGCCGCCTCGAGAGCGCGGCGGAACAATCGCTCGGCATCAAGCCGCAGGAAGGGCGTCTTCAGCCGAATGCGGCCGAGCTCGACGAGGTAGAGAGGATTGCCCGGATCGAGATCGAGCGCCCTCTTGATCGCATTTGTGGCGGACCTGCGCCTGAAGAGGTCATTCATTCCAAGCTTGGTAGCTCGCGACAGCATGACCCCGCGTTGGTAATGGGCGGGAGCGTGTTGCGGAGCGACCTTGGTTGCGCGATCGAGCGCGCGTAATGCATACGAGGTATCCCCTGCGCGGGCGCGATCGAGCGCGACGGCGATCAGGGAGTCGGCGACCGCGCCACCCGGGCGTGCGTCGTCCTGGGCCCGCGCGTCAGGCGCGAGGCTGAGGAGAAAGCCGCTGATGACAGCAAAACTGACAGCGCGGGACGAGCCAGCCAATGGCATGGCGCCTCCGTCCGGGGGGTGGGGTCCTTGACGTTGTGATGCTTCGCACGTATAACTACTGCGCTCGCCTCACGTGTCCATTCTCGAAGGGGCAGCGTACCACATCCGAGTCTGTCTATATAGTAGGGCTGTGCGCGACTGGCACGCCACCCCCCGGCGAGCGCACAATCTTTTTCATTTTTCTGGCACTTGGCTTCAGGTTCGCTTGCGGCAGCCGTGACGCCGGCGATTCCCATCACTAACCCCACGGGCAATACACTCACCTGGCAGCGGCTTTTTTGCCGCGAGTGGAGGAGGTAGCAGCCGCGGAGGCCCGCGGCCCCGAAAAATCTGTAGGTCGATACTCCCTGACTCGGAGGTGTAGCAGTGCTCCAGGTATGGTCGCGCCGTGTGCTCGGGCTCGTCCTGGCGCTGGCGGCGGCATTCGTGCTCGTTCCCGCAGTCGAAGCCCAAACGGGCAAGATCACCGGAACCATCACGGATCAGTCGACTGGCGAACCGCTGGAAGGCGCGCAAGTCTTCCTCGCGGGGACGGGCTACGGAGCCCTCTCCAGCGCAAATGGCCGATATTTCATTCTGAACGTTCCGCCGGGGGCCTATCAGGTCTCCGCCCGCCGCATTGGGTACAGCACGGTCAACACCAATAACGTCCAGGTGGTGATCGATGT
>JBGTNB010000196.1:0-7886 GCA_041743285.1 Gemmatimonadaceae bacterium | reverse complement strand
GCCGCTGGCGCCGAATTCGACCTCGACCCGAGCGGCGAATTCCTCCTCGGACGCGAGGCGGCTCATTCGCAGAATCGAATCGTTCATGCGCACGGTGACCAGACAGGGGCCGAAGTCGCACGAACCCTCATCGAGCGCGTGCGCGACAGCGACCGGGTTCGCGTTCTCGAGCGAGCGCGCGCGCTCGACCTGATCATCGATGACGGCATCTGCGCGGGGGCCAGAGTCAGCGTCGCGGGACGCGCAACCGAGATCATCGCCGATGCAACGGTGCTCGCCGCCGGCGGGTGCGGCCAGCTGTTCCGCTATACGACCAACCCGCAGGTGGCGACCGGCGATGGCTTCGCCATCGCCCACCGGGCCGGCGCGCGGCTCGCCGACATGGAGTTCGTGCAGTTTCACCCCACGGCGCTCGACACTCCGGAGAACCCGCTCTCGTTGATCTCCGAGGCGGTCCGTGGTGAGGGTGCCGTGTTGCGCAACGAGGCCGGCGAGCGCTTCATGACTGGCGTTCATGAAGCGGCCGAACTCGCCCCCCGCGACGTAGTGGCCCGCGAGATCTTTGCCCAGCGCGAGGGGGGCCGCCAGGTCTTTCTCGATGCTACGGCGTTAGGTGACCGGTTCGCCGATCGGTTTCCCGGCATCTACGCGATCTGCCTCGCGCGGGGGATAGACCCGCGTCAGGAGATGATTCCCGTTACTCCCGCCGCCCACTACATGATGGGTGGAGTGGTGACGGACCTCGTCGGACGCTCGAGCATTCCACGGCTCTATGCATGTGGCGAGGTATCGAATACGGGAGTTCACGGCGCCAATCGCCTTGCATCCAACTCGCTTCTCGAAGGTCTGGTGTTCGCCGAGCGAGTGGCGCGCGACATGGAGACGACTCCGCCCCTTGGCGCTCAGCCGCCCGTGGAGGCGTGGGATGTACCTCCACTCCCCGACCGGGGAGCCGCGCAGGTCGCCGCCAATGCAGTGCGCGATTCCATGTGGCAATACGCCGGCATCAGCCGCACCGCCGAGGGACTTCGTACCTGCCGGCAGAGTCTCGAGGACATCGAGTCCCGGCTTCCGCCTGGCGCAACCGAAGAGGTCAACATGGTGCAGGCCGCCCGGCTCATCGCCGACGCCGCCCTCCTCCGCGAGGAATCGCGTGGTGGCCACTACCGGAGCGACTATCCTCAGTCAAAGCGGACCTGGGGGGGAAGGAGGATTGTTTGGTGACGGGTGGTGGATTGAACTGCGGGAAAGGGAAAGAATGAAAAGCGGGAAATGGGAAATGGGAAATGGGAAACGGAATTGACCAGGCTCCCGATTGGCCGCAAAAGCGTAGAGGGGAACCTCGGTTTGATCCCGCGCTGTTCATGTCCCTAGCAGACTGAATCCGATATTATCGTTTTCCCGTTTCCCGTTTCCCGTTTCCCGTTTCCCGTTTCCCTTCCACTCTCCCGTTTCCCGTTTCCCATTTCCCGCTTCTCATCCACTCTTGGTTTCCCATTAGTTTACCCTCGTGTCCCTCCCCCTCCATGACCAGGTCCGGGCGCTGGCTCGCGAACGCAACGCCGTGATTCTGGCGCACAACTACCAGCGCCCTGAGGTGCAGGATGTCGCCGACTTCGTTGGCGACTCGCTCGGCCTGTCGCGCGAGGCGGCCAGTACCGAGGCGGAAATCATCGTGTTCTGCGGTGTGCACTTCATGGCTGAGACCGCGGCGATTCTCTCTCCGGAAAAGATGGTACTTCTGCCGGACATGGCGGCTGGATGTTCACTAGCCGCGACGATCACCGCCGAGCAACTTCGCGAGTGGAAGGCGGAGCATCCTGGTGCGGTAGTCGTTTCGTATGTGAACACCAGTGCCGAGGTGAAGGCCGAGAGCGACTATTGCTGTACGTCGGGGAACGCGGTGGAAATCGTGAATTCCATTCCTGCCGATCGCGAGATACTCTTCCTGCCCGACATGTTTCTCGGCGCGCATGTGCGGCGGACGACCGGCCGTCAGAACATGTTCGTATGGATGGGCGAGTGCCATGTCCACGCCGGCATAACGCCGGAACACATCGGCCAGCAACGCGCGTTACACCCTGACGCGGAGTTTCTCGTTCACCCCGAGTGCGGCTGCTCCACGAGTGTGCTCGAGGCCATGTCGGCCGGCGACGTGGACGCCGAGGGCGTTCAAATTCTCTCGACTGAAGGGATGATAAGACGGCCGGGCATTAGCGATGCGGACGAGTTCATCGTCGCCACTGAGGTGGGGATTCTTCACCGGCTCCGCCGGGAGAATCCCGCCAAGACGTTTCACGCCGCTAACGAGCGTGCCAGCTGCGCTTTCATGAAGGTCACCACGCTGCCCAAGGTGCTTCGGTCACTTGAGCGCCTCGAGCATCACATCACAGTCCCGTCGGAGATCGCCCGCCGTGCCAGACTCGCAATCGAGCGCATGGTGTCGATCGGCGGCCCCAACCCGGCCCCGCTGCTACCCGGCGGGGTGGATCCCGGAGAATGAATCGCTCCTCGAAAACCGTTCGCAACACGCCTGACGATCAGCAGCTCGTTGCCGATGGCGACCCTCAACGATTTCCGCTTCGGCGCTCGCAGCTCGAGTCGGTCGTACGCGCGGCGCTGAAGGAAGATCACGCGTTCGACGACATTACCACGATCGCCACGGTGGCGTCCAACCGCCGCGCACGCGGCATGATAGTAGCCCGCGCCGAAGGGATCATTGCCGGCACGCCGCTCGCGCTTGCTGCGTTCCGAATGCTCGATCCCAAGGTCGTCGTGCGCGTCGATGTGACGGATGGCGGGACCGTCGAGCCCGGCACGCCGGTCATGTACATCTCGGGGCACGCTCGGTCGCTCCTGTCGAGTGAGCGCGTGGCGCTCAACTTCATGCAACGGTTGTCCGGCATCGCGACGCTGACTTCGCGTTATGTCGCCAAGGTGGCGGGCACCCGTGCGCGCATCTTCGATACCCGCAAGACGACACCGGGGTGGCGCCTGCTCGAGAAGTATGCAGTCCGATGTGGCGGCGGCATGAACCACCGGCTGGACCTGTCCGACGCCATCCTGATCAAGGACAACCATCTGGCGGCGCTCGAGGGCAACATCCCCCTCGCCCTCAAGCGAGTGCGCCGGCTGGCGCCTGAAGGAGCGAGAATCGAGATCGAGTGCGAGCGGGTTGAGCAGGTGCGTGCAGCGCTGGATGCAGGTGCCGATGTGGTGTTGCTCGACAACATGTCGCCAGAGGAATTGAGCGAATGCGTGGCCCTCGCCCAGGGGCGCGCACTCACCGAGGCGTCAGGCGGCATCAACCTGCAGACGGTGCGGCGCGTTGCCGAGGCAGGGGTGGACTGGATCTCCATCGGTGCGCTGACCCACTCGGCCATTTCGCTCGACATCGCGCTCGACTTCGAAACAGTGCGATGAACAATCTGGCCGCGCTCATCGTGACCGCGCTCATGCTCGGTGCCCAGCACACGCTGGCGCCGGATCACGTCGCCGCCGTAACGGTGTTCGCCAGCCGGCGTCCGTCGTGGAAGCGCGCGTTGGGACTCGGTGCGCGATGGGGCGTCGGACACTCACTGACGATCGTGCTACTGGGGAGCGCGCTCGTCTGGTCCGGCGCGCATGTGCCAGCCGGCTGGGAATCCTCCATTGAACGGCTCGTCGGTGTCGCGCTGGTGCTCGTCGGTTGCGCCAGTATCTGGCGGGCGGCGCGATCGCCCCGTAAGTGGCATGAGCACGATGGTGTTAGGCACGCGCATCCACCGTCGGTCCGCGGCGAGCGGCACGACCGGGATCATCGTGCGTTGATTGGCATTGGCATGCTGCACGGCGTCGCCGGTACCGGGGCTCTGGTCATTGCCATCCCGCTCGCTGCCTCCGGATCGCCAGCCCGATCGATGGTGTTTCTCGCCTCGTTCGGAATCGGAACGATCGTGGCGATGTCCGTCTTTGCCGCGGCTGCCGGTTCGCTGTTCAGCCGCGCGGCCCGGCGGTCGTCGGCGACGGAACGAGGGCTTGGGATTGTTGCCGGCGCCGGCAGCATTCTCGTGGGTATCTGGTGGTGGGCCGGTGCCTGACAATTCCGAGATCGTTGGAAACGGGAAACGGGAAACGGGAAACGGAAAACGGGAATCGGGAATCGGGAACTGCGTTCATCACCGCGAAGTGCGCCCGACTATTACCTGACGGGTAGGAGTGAGAGTAGTTGCGCGGAGTCAGCGCAATCCCGCCGCGTTCTCCAACTGCTCTCCCAGCTTTTCTGGACCCGTTACCGGCGCGTCGCAGGAATGGCTGCGGCATACATATGCCGTTGCGCGGCCGTCACGGGCAGTACGACCGGCAAGCAGCGCCGGGGATTCGTCCTCCGCTGAGCCGCCTGCCAGCACCAGCGTCGGCAGGTAGCGGCGGGCTGCTTCGCGAGCCAGTGCCTGAAAGTCCGGCGACTCGGGATCGCCGGCGATGGCCAGCTCGACCGCGCCAAACGCCGCCAGCTCGGCGCTGCCTAGCAGGTGACCGAAAGCGGTCGGGTGGCGCTTCATGGGATCGGCTAGCGTTTCACAAACCAACACCGCCCGCCTGCGCAGCTCGATGTCGGCTGTGAGCTCGGCGACCCGCAGGAGGAGTTCGACGGCGAGGGAAGTGCCGGAAGGGACGGCGTTGTCGGTGATCTCGCGCGGACGGGTGATCAGCGTCTCGTGATCGCTGGCGGTATCGAAGAACACGTTCGCCGTGTCGTCCCAGAACCACGCTACCGCCGAGTGCGCGAGGTCTGCCGCGCGCCGCATCCAGGTGCTGTCGAACGTAAGCTCGTACATACCTAACGCCGCAAGACCGGCGGCCGCGTGGTCCTCGAGCATGCCGTTGATTCGATTGACGCCGTCCTTGTGAACGCGAAACACCCGGTCGCCGCGGACAAGTTCCCGGAACATGAAGTCGGCGTTGGCGAGGGCGAGCTCGCGCGCCTGTGGCTGCTCGAGCGTACGTGCGACCTCGGCCAGCGCCCGCAACATCAGCGCGTTCCAACCGGCGAGGACCTTCTCGTCGCGCGCCGGCCAAATCCGTTTGGCGCGGGCGGCGTACAGCGTTTCGCGAATCTGCACCACCTGTTCGTGCAGCGTCTCGATGGGAATTCCCTCGCGCGCCGCGACGACCGCCGCATCGGCTGGGACATGCAGAATGTTCCTCCCCTCGAAATTCCCAGTTTTTGTGACCCCGTAGTAGGAAATGGCCCGCCTGGCCAACTCTGGACCCAGTAGCTCGTGCAGCTCGTCTTCCGTCCAGACGTAGAAAAGCCCTTCCTCGCCCTCACTGTCGGCGTCGAGTGAAGCAAAGAAGCCGCCCGATGGAGACGTCATCTCGCGGCCGACCCATGCCACCGTTTCGTCGACCACGCGTCGGATTTCCGGCCTGCCAGTTGCCTGACAAAGATGTGTCCCCAGGCGCAGTAGCAGTGCGTTGTCGTAAAGCATCTTTTCGAAGTGCGGCACCAGCCATTGCGCGTCGACGGAATACCTAGCGAAGCCGCCGCCCACCTGGTCGTATATGCCCCCGCGCGCCATTGCCAGGAACGAATCGGTGGCTATCTCGAGTGCTCGAAGGTTGCCGGTGCGGCGCCAGTAACGGAGGAGGAAGTCAAGCGCCATGGTCTGCGGAAATTTCGGCGCCCCCTCGAAGCCACCAAAGCGGGAGTCGAATCGCTGGGCCATCTCGCGAAATGCCGCTTCGAACAGTGCGGCATCGAGCGTACCCGATGCGCCCATCGCCTGCTGCGCCACCTCGTAGATGCGGCGAAGCTGCGCTGCGCCCTGCTCCACATCGCTGCGCCGGTGTTGATAGGCATCGGCAACGGCGTTGAGCACCCTCGGAAAGGAGGGAAGCCCGTGCCGGTCCTCCGGCGGAAAGTATGTTCCTCCATAGAACGGCGAGCCATCGGGGGTGAGAAACACGGTCATCGGCCACCCTCCGTGACCGGTCAACGCCTGAACCGCGGCCATGTATATCGCATCCACATCCGGCCGTTCTTCGCGATCCACTTTCACGTTCACGAACAGCCTGTTCATCGTCGCGGCGATTCCCTCATGCTCAAAGGACTCACGCTCCATCACGTGACACCAGTGGCACGCCGAGTAGCCGACGCTGAGTAGAATCGGCTTTTCTTCCCGCTGCGCTTTCGCGAACGCGTCTTCACCCCACGGGAACCAGTCCACCGGGTTGTGCGCGTGCTGCAGCAGATAGGGGCTCGTTTCACCAGCTAACCTGTTGGGCATGGTACGTAAGGGCGCAAGAGTTGGTCCGGAGATACGAGATACGAGATACGAGATGCGAGATGCGAGGAAGTGCGAAGGGCGGATTGCGAAGGCGAATACCGTATCACGAAGGCGCGCTGTCGCGGTCGAGAACTGAGACCTTGATTGGCACTGAGGTCTGAGGTTTGGGTAACTTCCATCTCGTTCGATCCCGATTCCCGATTCCCGATCCGTTTCCCCTTTCCCCTTTCCCGTTTCCCGCCGTTCCAATTCCCGATTCCCGACTCCCGATTCCCGAAAAAATGACCCCCACCCTGGCGCCCGAACTCGAATCCTACTTCGCGCAGAACAGCGCTCGTTTCGAGGACGAATTGTTCGATTTTCTCCGTATCCCAAGTGTCAGTGCACGCAGTGAGCACGATGCGGATACCGCACGAGCCGCCTCGTGGCTGGCCGATGCAATGCGGACCATCGGTCTCCAGACGGAGGTCATGCCTACGGCGGGGCATCCGGTAGTACTCGGCGAATGGCGCAAGGCTGGCGCTGATGCGCCAACGGTGCTCATCTATGGGCATTACGACGTACAGCCGGCGGAGCCGCTCGAGCTATGGACTACGCCGCCGTTCGAGCCGGCGGTGCGAGACGGGCGCGTATACGCTCGAGGCTCCGTGGACGACAAGGGTCAGCTGTATTTGCACATCAAGGCGCTCGAGGCTCATCTCGCCGCTCGCGGCACGCTGCCGGTGAACGTGATCGTGCTAGCGGAAGGCGAGGAGGAGGTAGGCAGCGAGCATCTCGCGGAGTTCGTCGAGTCAAACGCCGACAGGCTGCGCGCCGATGTGGTAGTGATCTCCGATTCCTCGATGTTCGCCCCGGGGCTGCCGTCGCTGCTGTTCTCGCTACGTGGTCTCGCCTATCTGCAAATCGACGTGCAGGGCCCGGATCGCGACCTCCACTCCGGCAGCTATGGCGGAGCGGTCGTGAATCCGGCCATGGCGCTCGCCCGTATTCTCGCCAGCCTGCACGACTCCGACGGCCGCGTCGCGGTAAAGGGTTTCTACGATGGAGTGCGCGACTGGGGCGGTGACGTGCGCGAGCAGATCCGCTCGCTCCCCTTCGTCGAAAGCGAGTTTCTCGAAGAAACCGGGGCCGAGTCGTTAGGGGGCGAGCGCGGGTTCAGCGTACTGGAGCGCTTGTGGACGAGGCCGACTTGCGAGGTCAACGGCCTGCTGAGCGGCTACACAGGCCAGGGCGCCAAGACGGTGTTGCCGGCCCACGCCATGGCCAAGGTCAGCTTCCGCCTCGTTCCGGATCAGGATCCCGCACAGATCGCCAAGCTGGTGCGGGCGCACATCGCCAGCCTCGCGCCCAAAGGCGTGCGGGTCGAGGTGCAGGAGCTGCACGGTGGACGGCCGTGGAAGGCGGAGCCGAGCGGTCCCCTGTTCGAGGCGGCGCGGCGCGCGTTGACAGCCGCGTTCGGCCGCGAGCCCGTCCTCACCGGGGAAGGTGGCTCCATTCCTGTAGTCGGCGACTTCGAGCGCATCCTGGGCGCACCGGTGCTGCTTCTCGGGTTCGGCCTTCCCGGCGAGAATGCCCACGCACCTGACGAATGGATGAGCCTGGAGAACTTCAATAAGG
>JBGTNB010000195.1:0-4902 GCA_041743285.1 Gemmatimonadaceae bacterium | reverse complement strand
AATATGCGCCTTGAGGGGGGCCGTCCCGAACCCGACCTCGCCATCCAGCAGCAGGTCGATCTCGGCAGGGAGCAGATGTCTGTTCACGTGTGTCTCCAAGCGGATTTACGTCCGGCTACATGGGGATGTTTCATCTGTGATAAAGGTCTCATTTCTGGCTTGGTTTCGGCTTCCGTATAAGTCCCGATCCGCCCCTCACAGCTCCTTGCCGAGATGAGAGGTGCGAGTTGCGAGGAACTGCGCTTTCGCCTCAGGGCTTCGTCAATCCAGCGAAAGCGGAATCCAGTTCACCGCCTAGAACCTTCGTCATTCCCGCGCAAGCGGGAATCCAGTGACTCGTATGGTATGCCTGGATTCCCGCTTTCGCGGGAATGACGAACAGAAGCCGGATTTCTGCCTCCGCCGCAATCATTCGGTCACCTCCGCCAACGCCTCTCTCAGTTCGTGTCGCGCCCTGTGGATGTAGGTTTTGACCGTTCCAAGGGGGAGATCGAGAATGGCAGCGATTTCTTCGTACGAGCGTCCTTCGACGTGACGCAGCATGATGCACGAGCGATACTCGGGACGTAGTGCCGCGATGGCACGCTCTATCGAGGAGCCGAGCTCGCGCGCCTCCATCTCGTCAAGGGCGCTCTCCTGCTGCGCGGCGAGCTCGAACGAGGTCGCCTCGATTTCGGCGGCCGTGCCGGCATGGGGCGACCCTTCCATGCTCACCGTGTCGAGCTGGCGCTTACGCAAGTGATCGATCGCCACGTTATTGGCGATCTTGAACAGCCAGCTGGAGAGTTTGAACTCCGGCCGGTAGCGCTCAATGTTGTTCAGTATCTTTATGAATGTGTCCTGCGCGAGGTCTTCGGCTATCTCGCGGTCGCGCACCATGCGATAGATGAGGGAGAACACCGGCCGCTCGTAGCGCCTCACCAGTTCGCGAAACGCGGACTCACGTCCCTGCTTGGCGAGGGCCGCGATGTCGGCATCCGGGAGGTTTGTGAGGTGGAGCGGTGGGCTCATTGCACGGGGAAGGGGCGCCGTACGGCACCGGGAGCGCGCGCGTAACTTATGCATCCCGAACAAGCGGAGCCAGCGGCGGCGCTTGCGTGGCGCAGTGGCGACGGGAAAGTTTCTCTGAATGCCTTCGACGGAAACTGAGCAGCGCGCGGCCCTCGAGGCGGCGGCGGGTGGGCGCGACAAGCGTGCATACGTCCGGCGCATATTCTCGGAGATCGCGCCACGGTACGATCTGCTCAACCATCTGCTCAGCTTCAACATCGACAAGGGATGGCGTCGTGAGGCGATCGCGGCGCTCGGCTGGCAGCGGTGGCCGGGGGGCACGTTCGTCGACGTCTGCGCCGGCACGCTCGACGTCGGTCTTGCACTGGCGCGTCTACCGGGGTTCCGCGGGCGCGTGGTGGGGGCCGATTTCGCCGAGCCAATGTTGCGACACGGGGCGGGGAAGCTCGCCGGATCGCCGGTCGCGCCAGTGGTCGCCGATGCCTTGCAACTGCCACTGGCGAGCGGATCGGCGCAGGGAGCGATCGTCGCGTTCGGCGTGCGCAATCTGGCCGATCTCGATGCTGGACTTCGTGAAGCACGCCGGGTGCTTGCCCCCGGAGCGCGATTCGTCGTGCTGGAGTTCTCCATGCCGCGCCGCGCGCTCGTCAGGCTGGCCTACGGATCCTATTTCCGCCTTGTGCTCCCGCTGGTTGGCAGGCTGGTGAGCGGACATCCCACAGCATATCGCTACCTTCCGGAATCGGTGGCGCACTTTCCCACGGGGGAGGCGCTCGCCGAGCGTCTGCGCAGCGCGGGGTTTACTACGGTGTCCTGGCGGCAGCTCACGTTCGGGATCGCGGCGCTCCACGTGGCACAGGCTTGATTTCGCAGAGAGTATGGCGCGATTAACAAACGGGAAACGGGAAATGGGAAACGGGAAACGGGAACGGAAACCGAAAATGGGAAGCGGGAAATGGGAATCGGGAACGGTTCCATGCACCGAGTTAGGTTCCCCTAACCCTAGCCCTAGCCCCCGACCCCTGGCCCCCGACCCTCGACCCTCGCCCCGACCCCCGAACTAGTGACCGATCTCAACACCCTATCTGAATTCGTGACGGCGCTCGAAGCTGCAGGCGAGCTGGTGCGCGTCAGGCAGCCGGTGTCGGTGAACCTCGAGATCTGCGAGATCGCCGACCGCGTAATGAAAAGCCCCGGCGGTGGCCCCGCGCTGCTTTTCGAAAACGTGACCCTGTTTGACGGCTCTCGCTCGGCCTACCCGGTCGCGATCAACCTGTTCGGCTCGATGCGGCGGATGGAGCTGTCGATGGGAGTCAAGTCGCTGGATGAGATCGGCGACCGGATCACCGAGTTGCTCCGCACCAAGGTGCCCGACGGGCTGATGGGCAAGCTGTCGATGCTCCCCAAGCTGCTGGAGTTAGGCAAGTTCCCCCCGCGGACGCGCTCCGGAAAGCCGGCCTGCCAGGAGGTCGTCTGGCAGGGCGATGACATCGACCTCGGCAAACTGCCGATCATCAAGTGCTGGCCGGAAGATGGCGGAGCCTACATCACGCTGCCGATGGTCATTTCGCGCGACCCGTCCAAGGGCATTCGCAATGTCGGGATGTACCGGGTGCAGGTTCTCGACAGGAATTCGCTCGCCATGCACTGGCAGCGCCACAAGGTGGGCGCAGCGCATTGGCGGGAGATGGCGGAGCGCGGTGAGGTCATGCCGGTGTGCATTGCGATCGGCGCCGATCCTCCATCGATGTACTCGGCGTCGGCGCCGCTGCCGCCGACGATCGATGAGTTTCTGTTCGCCGGATTCCTCCGCAAGAAACCGGTCTCACTCGCCAAGGCGTTGACGTGCGATCTCGAGGTGCCTGCCGAAGCTGACATCGTTATAGAGGGACACATCGATCCGAGTGAGGATCTGGTGATGGAAGGGCCGTTCGGCGACCACACCGGTTTTTACTCGCTTGCCGATCTGTATCCACGAGTGCACGTCACGGCGATCACCATGCGCCGCTCGCCTATCTATGCGACGACGATCGTCGGGCGTCCACCGATGGAGGACTACTATCTGGGACATGCCACCGAGCGCATTTTCCTGCCGCTGCTCAAGCTCACGCTTCCGGAGATAGTCGACTACCACATGCCCGCCGAGGGGATCTTTCACAATCTGGTGTTCGTCTCGATCGACAAGCAGTATCCGGGGCAGGCGTACAAGGTGATGAACGCCATGTGGGGGCAGGGGTTGATGTCGCTGGCCAAGGTGCTGGTGGTGGTGGACAAGTGGGTGAACGTGCGCGATCCGCAGGAAGCGTGGTGGGTGGCCTTGAACAACATCGACCCCGAGCGCGACACGCGCTTCACGATGGGGCCGGTCGATGTGCTCGATCACGCGAGTCGCGGCTTCACCTTCGGTTCCAAAATGGGGATCGATGCGACGCAGAAGTGGCCGGAGGAAGGGTTCACGCGGGAGTGGCCGAAGCTGATCGAGATGGACGAGGCGACACGGAAGAAGGTCGATGCCATGTGGCCCGCGCTCGGGATCGGGCGTCCATAGAGCTCCATGTCCACATTCCTCGCCGACGTCTGGGCGGACATTCCATATCCTCCGGCGCGTCTCTACTGGACGCTGCTGGTGATGTTCGTCGTGGTGACGGCGGCGATCGTGGTCGTGCGGCTCCGGTACCGGGGTGCGCTTATATCGCGGATCGCGTGGACGCTCGGATTGTTCATGCTCGTGATAGGCACCATCGTGTACGTGGTGGCTTTCCGGGGGCTACGGTCGGACGAGCTGGTGATTGCCTGGACGCTATCGTTGTTCGCCATCGTATGGGTCGTCTATCGCCTGCACGCGTTGATGGTGGAGCCGCTCGAGCGGTTGCAGCGGCTGGCCGACTCCATTCAGCAGGGCGAGTGGGCCACGCTGCTGTCGGAGCAGGAGGCGGCGGAGGATGAGACCCAGATGCGGGTGGCGTTGCGGGACGTGGCGATGCTCATCGAAGAAACACAGCGAACGACGACGGCGGTACTGTCCGCGTCAGGCGACGTGGCGAAGATAGGCGCGGCGGCGGCCGAAGGCGCGTCGCGGGTGACCGTCTCGCTGGATGCACTGGTCGAGGGCTACTCGGGCAATCGCGCGGCGGCGGAGCGCATACGCGCCACCGCGGGCCAGATCACGTCGGCGTCGGTCGAAGTTCATGGGGCGGCTCGGGAAACACGGGAAATATCGGCGGCGGTGGAAGGGCGGGCACAGGCCGGCGTGGCGCAGGCCGAGCACGCCTCGGCGCGGGTGAGCGAGATTGCGGCAGCCGCGAGGGAAACGGCCTCACGTGTGTCGGCGTTGCGCGAACAGTCGGTGGCAATCGGCGAGATCACGCAGGCGATCGGAGCGATAGTAAGGCAGACAAATCTGCTCGCCCTCAACGCGGCGATCGAGGCAGCGCGGGCTGGAGAGCAGGGCAAGGGATTTGCCGTGGTGGCGGACGAGGTGCGCAAGCTGGCGATGCAAAGCGGCACTTCGCTCAAGCGTATTCAGGATCTCGTCAAGCAGATGGCGCAGCGGACGGATGAGGCGGCGGTTCAGATCGCGCAGATGGAGGAGTCGGTGAACGAGGGAGAGCGAGTGATGCAGGAATCGGTGGCAGTGTTCCGCGACATCGAGCGCGATGCGCGTCGCACGCTGAAGCTGGCCGATGCCGTCGTCGACTCGTCAGGTCGTGCCGAGGGGCTGGTGAACGAGCTGGGCGACGCCTCGGCGGTGCTGGGACGCATTGCCGACAGCTCGGCCGGCGCGGCGACCGCGGTGAGCGAAGCCACGGCGCACCAGCGTAACATGACAGTACGTCTGCGCGAGACCGCCGAGTCGCTGGCGCAGGCGGCGCGTTCGCTCGATTCGGTGGT
>JBGTNB010000194.1:0-1520 GCA_041743285.1 Gemmatimonadaceae bacterium | reverse complement strand
TACTTCCTCGAAACTTGTCGCCGGAAGCGATTCGATCCGTGGATGGAATTGCTCATCCCGCACCCGATGCTCGATGAGCGGAGCGGTCGGAGCACGCTACGGATCATCGCCACGATTGATGCACTGCGGCTATTGGCACTTCGCACCAAGAACTACCGCGGCCCGCTTGGGCCAACCTGGTTCGACAACGACGGCACCGGGTACGACATCTGGCCCAAACCGTACCCGCCGATGGCGGCGCAGGTTGGCGTGAAGCGCGAAGGCTTCACTGAGATCGTGTGGGGCAAGGCACTGTTCGCCTCTTACTGCCAGTACGAAGATGATCGCGGCAAGAGGGTACCGACCTGGTATTGGTTGCTGCACGGTGCCAACGCCCTGGCCAAGTGCGCTGAGGCACTGGCCATCCGCCGCGCGTTTCCCGAGTGCTGTCACGATCTGTATCTGCGGGAGGAGTTGGCCCGCACAATGGATCTTCCGCTGCAGCTGGCCGCCGCGATCGACCCGGATCGATTTCCCGGTGTTGAGGTCGATCGGCTGGGCTGGAACCCAATGCACCCCGAATCACGTGAGCAATGCAAGCTGGCGCTGGTCTTCGCCGGAATGCAGGATTCCCAACGACGGGAGAATACGATCGATCAGTTCCGGCTCATGTATCCAGAGATCTACCGAGAGACGCCAACCATCTTTTATCACACCATCATGATGGCGGTGCTGGGCGAACCTCGAAAGTACGGCATCGAGTCCACCGCAGCCGTTGCCTGACAGCCGCCACGTGGCCGCGACCCGCCACACCGCCGCTCATCCCCCGTGCTGGCGCCGTTTCCTGGCCCTTTGCTCCAGCTCACGGCTCATCGCAAATAGAGCCTCGCTGTACACGAGCAGCATGTCCTCATCGACGGCATCCAGGATCGCAGTCTGCACCGAGGGTTTCTGACGCGCGAACCACTCCATTACCCGGGTAACCAGCAGAGTTTTCTTCATCCCACGCCGCTCGCTGACCGCATCGACGATCTGCTGGGCATTTGCGGACAGGTCGTATCCGGCCGTTTGGCGTCGGGTCATAGCGTGACACACCGTAACACATCACGGAGGCGTTTTCAGCCGCTAAGTGGTTTCGTGGCGCAATGTGTCATTATGTGTCAGTTATCACAACTTGTGTCATTTCGTGTTAGACCGTGTTATAACTTTTCGCGCCACGCTAGTCGCTGAGGATTCACAGCGAGCCGGCTACGCGCAACGAACCATCCCAGGACCGCAGCAATGCCGGTTTCAATTGCGTTTCCATCAAACACAGTCAATCTGGGAGTTTTGCAACAAACTACCCCGTTGACCGCGACAAGTTTTTCGGTTGTTGTTAGGGTCTTGAGTTACTAAGTTTCGCCCCGCCCGCAGAGGAAATCGCGACGAAGCATTTCGCCTAGCGCGTTTCATCCCTGCCGGCAGAGGGTTCGAAACATGTTGCTTCATTTCTCCAAGCGTGCGATCGCCGCGGCGGCTTTGGCAGCCTGTCCGGTATTCGC
>JBGTNB010000193.1:0-2383 GCA_041743285.1 Gemmatimonadaceae bacterium | reverse complement strand
CTAACCCCTCCCCGAGGTGGGGAGGGGGACCGGAGGAGAGCCACTCCCCGAAATCGGGAGGGGAACAAGAGGACGAGCGGAATGTTACGCCGTATGGGCAGAGGTTCGAGGGGAATCATCTGCCGGAAATCTATGCGACATTGGCGGCCAAGTCGCAGTATCGCAAGCGGCGCGAGGAAATCTCGCGGTTCAATGAAACGTCGCGCATGGAGCTGCGCGGGCTGGCGATGACGGGCGTGAAGTTTGGCATCTCGTTCACGACGAGTTTTCTGAACCAGGGCAACGCGATCGTGAACCTGTACACCGACGGCACGGTGCAGGTTTCGACCGGCGCGACGGAGATGGGCCAGGGCGTGAACGTGAAGATTCGCCAGCTCGTGGCGGACGAGTTCGGCATGGATTGTTCTCGGGTCGTTGTGATGGCGACGAGCACGGAGAAGAGCAACAACACGTCGCCGACGGCGGCGTCGGCGGGGGCTGATCTTAACGGTGCGGCGGCGGTGCGGGCGGCGAAGATTATCAAGAAGCGCTTGCGGCGGTTTGCAGCGGAGCGGTTTGCCGATTGCGAAACGGGGAATTCGCGTTCGGCGAGTCACGTGCAGTTTCGCGATGGGTACGCGATCGACACGCGGCGGGCCGACTTGCGGATGCCGTTTGGCCAATTGTGCGCGGAGGCACGGCGAGCGCGTGTGGATTTGGGGGCGCGCGGTTTCTACGCGACGCCGGGCGTGGATTTCAATCGTGAGACGGGGCGCGGCACGCCGTTTTTCTACTTCACGCAGGGGGCGGCGGTGGCGGAGGTGCTGATCGATCGGTTCACGGGCGAGCTGCGCGTGTCGCGGGCCGATCTGCTGATCGATATTGGGCGGTCGATCAATCCGGGCGTCGATCGCGGGCAGGTGATTGGGGCGTTCATTCAGGGCATGGGTTGGGTGACGGCCGAGGCGCTTGTGTATGATGCGAAGGGCGATTTGCTGTCGCACTCGCCGACGACGTACAAGATTCCGGCGATTACGGATGTGCCCGACGTGTTCAACGTGGCCACGTTCGATAACAACGACAACGTGCGGAACGTGTATCGCAGCAAGGCGGTGGGGGAGCCGCCGTTGATGCTGGCGATTTCGGTGTGGGCGGCGGTGAAGAACGCGCTGTCGTATGTGGGCGGCGATGCGGCGGCCGAGTTGCGGTTGCCGGCGACGGGGGAGGAGATTCTGCGGTGTATGACGGCGGTGCGAGTGGACAGTGGCGTAGGGAAATCTTTGGCGGCGGTGGGGATGCGGAATTCTGCGCGATGATGCGTGTGACGAGAGGTCGGCGTTGCCGCCGACGCTAAATGATGGGCGCACCGCATGGATTTGTCGAACGGTTGGCAGAGTTTTCGCAGAGCGGCGTGCCGTTTGTTTGCGTGACGCTGGTGCAGGCCGTGGGTAGCACGCCGCAGGACGCGGGCAGCAAGATGCTGGTGACGGCCGCGGGGCTCTCCAGCGGGACGGTTGGCGGCGGCAAGGTAGAGTTAAAGGCGCTGGAGCACGCGCGGGCAATGCTCGCGCAAAGCGCGAATCAATCGCCACCTACTGAACTCGTCGAATGGAATCTCAAGCGCGACGTCGGTATGACGTGCGGCGGCAGCGTAAAACTCTTTTTCGAGACGTACAACCATAGCGATTGGCGCATCGTGGTGTTCGGCGCGGGGCACGTGGCGACTGCCGTAGTCGAGTGCCTCGCGCCGCTCGATTGCCATGTCACATGCGTCGATTCGCGAACCGAATGGTTGGATCGTATTCCGCCGCGTACCCGGCTGCGAAAGATCGAGTCCAACGATCCGCGTCAACTAGTGGCCGAGCTGCCGAGCGACGCGTTCGTCGTATGCATGACGATGGGCCACGCGACAGACCGGCCGATCCTAGCGGAAATCTTTCGCCAGGGGCGGGTGTTCCCGTTTCTCGGCGTCATCGGCAGCAAAGCCAAGCGCGCGGTGCTCATCAAGGAGTTGACGGCCGACGGCATTGCGCCGGAAACTGCCGAGCAATTTCACTGCCCGATCGGCCTCGAGCTGGGCACGAACCAGCCGGGCGAAATCGCAATCAGCGTCGTGGCACAGCTGATTCAAGAACGGGATCGGTGGCGTGGCAAATCCTGATCGTGCCCGTGCTCATGCCGGCGGTTGAAGTTTGACTCACGCCACGGCCGGCACTTCAAACGACTCCCGGTACTCGCGGCGCAAAAAGCGGTTGGCCTGGTCCGCTTCGTCGCCAGTGAATTTCTCGGTGGCGGAGTCGAATTCAAGCATTGGGCTGAAGCTGACGCCATTTTCGAGCGTCACTCCGTTTTCCGCACAGTGCTTTTCGATGCTTTCAATCGCGGCCGTCCACGCTTTTGCCGG
>JBGTNB010000192.1:0-2190 GCA_041743285.1 Gemmatimonadaceae bacterium | reverse complement strand
TCCTGGGTCTTGTCGTCGGCGGGGAGCTGGGCGAACCCGGCGAGCGCGAGGCGCAGGCCCCGGTAGGTCCAGGTGAAGCGGAAGCGGCGCTCGTCGCTGGCAATCACGGCCGCGCCGACAAAGGTCTTGAGCGTGCCCTTGACCTCGGAGGTGAGGCCCTTCGGATCCACGATCATAGTTCGGAGGACGAACGCCTGGGTGACGTCGGAGCCGCGCTGCTCTTCGACGATACGGATGAGCTCGGCCTTGAGGCGGCCGTGGCTGGCCGGATCGGCGAGCTTGAGGATCTCGCTCATCCAGTAGTCGAGCCCTTCGGGGCTGCGATTCAAGAGGACGAGCGCGGTATCGCGGGTGACGAGTTCGAGATAGTCGGCCTCGACGCCCGCGCTGCTCACCGTCAGCTGCGTCGGCAGCGTGGGCAGTAGGATCACTTCCCGGTCGCGGGTCGCAGCGAGGCCTGTCGTCACCATTAGGCCTACTGCGAGCCCGGCGCTGGTGAGCGCGAACAGATTGCGCTGCCTCAGCAGTGACTGCTGGCGCTCGTGAGAAATATCGGCGAACATGAGCTTCTCCCTCAACCGGCAAGCAGGCGGCAGTGGGAAGGCGGCGTGCCCTTGAGGCCCAGAAATCCGGCCGGCAGATACCAATAGGCGGCATGGGTGAGCCAGGAGCTGGCGCGTCCTGCTTTTGCCTTTCGCAGCGCGAACCAGGCGCCCACGGCGACAACGATGCCGATAAAGATATGCTGGCTGAGGATGCCCCAGATAAAGGGGATGATCATCCCGGCGAACTCGTCGATGGTCCAGAAGCCAATGAGCTCCGGGTCGTCGAGCCGACGGGGAATGACGTACCGGTCCGTCATGGCGACGCGCCTTCCCGCCCGATCGCCTCAGATAACCGCGGTCACGACCGAGGTGACGATCGGGACACCCGTGCCCACGCCGATGCCGACGCCGACCGGAACAGCGACCTGGCCAAGCGAGAAGCGCCCGGACGCAAGGCCAATCAGCCCGCCCGCGAGGCTGAGAACGGTGATGATCTTGCCGCCCGAGCCTTCAAGGAAATCGGTAAACTTGGTCAGCGCCGGGGTGAAGGTGGTGTCAGCACCCGCAAAAGCGGCGCCCGCGGCGAGCACGGCGATGGCAACTGGGATGGCCAGGGTAGCGGCTCGGCCGAAGTGAGGGGTGCCGACGCTGCGTACGCCGAAACGCCGGGGGAGGGAGAGAGACTGCATGGGAAGCTCCGCTTCGAGGGGGTGAAGGCAGCGTTCTTTCGTTCGCTGTATGTTCCACATGCATCTAGGAAATGGTTCTAGGAAAGCTTTGACGCGATCTCGGCGTCAGCGCGGATGAATATGGACAGGCAGCGATCGACCTCGCCGTGAAGTCTAGGCGCCTACAGCTGTTTAGCACCACATCGTCGCTGGAGAATCCCGGCAGAGATGCCGGGATTCTCCAGCGAATCGACCTCTCGGCACGAATCCCCTACAAACGAGATGTTCTGTTAATGTTCTTTTTGTTTTCCTACAGACACGCACTCGGGTTATAGCTCCGACTCACTGGCTCGAACGAGAAACCACTATGCATCAGACGACGCCCATCCCCGCTCCCGCGAACGCCTGCATCGCGCGCACGCTCGCCTATGCGGTCGAGCGCGCCGACAAACCGCGGCACCAGATAGCCGGCGAAGTGGGAATGCATCGCGAGACCTTGCTGCGCGTCCTGCGCGGCGAACGTCCGATCGGTTTGGACGAAGCCTCCCGCATCCTCGCAGCCTGCGGCGCCTGTCCGCGCGCGACGATTGTGCTCGCTCTGGCGGGTCACGAGGATCTGGCATGCGAGTGGATGCGCAGTGAAATGGGCGAGTTCCTTGAAGAATTCTTTAGCGCTTTGCCGGCGCAGCTCGAGCTCACGCTCGGCCGGCGGATCGAGGATGTCCGGCCGCGCTGGGCGAACGGGACATCGCAGCTAGTGGCGCGATTGCTAGCCAAGCATATCGACGATCTCGCCAACCGCGACATCGCGATGTCGCTGTCGCGCTAACTTCAACCGATTTCGGAGGGGTTCGAATTCTTACGCGAACAGGAAGACCGATGACCGCCGTTTCCCAGAGTACTGATATCGTCCCGCCGTTCGCCGGAACGCCAACCTCGCCGTCCTCTCCTGGGCGGCTCTTGCGATTACCTGAGGT
>JBGTNB010000191.1:0-8543 GCA_041743285.1 Gemmatimonadaceae bacterium | reverse complement strand
AGCCGGCATACTGGAGAACATCGCCGCGACGTCGGGGGTGACGGCATCCGCCCCCTCCAACAGATCGGTCGCACCTTCGGGTGAAATGCGCGTTCGAACGCTGCGCCCCTGCAGGATGCGGCGTTGCTGTTCGCTCGGGATGGATACCCCTTCCCCACTCATTGCGACCGAATCGATGATGGTGAGGAGCATCGTCCCGCGCGCGTCGCCTCCTTCTACCACGTGGCGGAGCAAGGCGACCGTCGCCATCCACGAGCGGATAGTGGTGACCGAGTCTTCGCCCTCGAGCCGCGCGGTAGCGCGCATCTCCGTCTGCTGCTCCAGACGGGTGCGAATAGTATCGCCCACACGCGGGCCGATGCGAAGATAGACCGGCGTCGCCCTATCTTGCGCTTCCAGCGGAAATGTGGCCGCGAGGCACATCGACGCGGCCAGGCACCATCGGGTCACCGGTCGCCTCGATCAGCCCGCATACGGATCATCCGGCAACGCTCGAATGGCCGCCGGCAGCACGGTCGGCTCTGCCTCACGAGCGGGAAGGCGCGACGCCAGGCGCGACGCGAAGAAGCGGCGAACATCGGCGGGACGCTGCTGCACCGCGGCGTTCCTCACCGCAAGCAACTCCGCATCATCGTACAGCGCACGCATCTTCGCCACCCATGCCGGATCGAGCGACGGGTCAAACTTTCGTAATGCACCGAGCAGCGCCGCCTCAAAAGAGACGTCGCTCGCCTGAGGGAACCGCTCGGCGCCATCCCGGCCACGCAGGATCGCCGGCCGCGGAAAGCGCACGAATACCGGTTGTGTGAAATGCGGATGTCGAACCATCAACTGTCCTTTCGCGAGAGTCGCGAGCTTGCTCTTGGTCGCGGCGCTCAGCGTGGCATAACCCGGGGTCGCCAGCTCGTCGGCATCCATGCGGCCGAACAACGACGTTCCCGCGTTTCCGACCACCCGCCGATGAACCTGGGATCGGAACTGCTGCGCGCCGAAAAGCACGAGGCCCAAATAGCGCCCCCGTTCAGCGATATCCAGCAGCATTTTCCGAACGTACGTGTCCGGCCCGTCGCCGGGCGCGTACTTGTTGAGCTCGTCTACGAATACCACCACGTGGTCGACGCCCAGTGTCCGTCGCTCGAGATGTTCGCGCAAAGTGGAAACGACTCGCGCGAAGATCAGGTCCTGGGCGTCTTCCTCCAGCAGCGCTACATCCACCACGTACACCGTGCGGTCCCTAAAGCTCCCCCACGGGAGGTCGCTCGTCTGACCGTCATCTGTCACCAAGCCGGCGCAGCGGGTGGAAATGTTTATCAGCCGGTTGCGGACCTTGCGGATGGTCGCGGCGTGATGGGTGCGCCAGCTCTCGCCGCCCCTGTCTTCGAGGTGGGCCAGCACGTCGCGGAAAAACTCCTCGAGATCGGCGAAGCTTCTCACCCGGTACCGCTTGCCGTTGGCTACACGCGGGTCGTGGAATTCGCGGTTCACCAGCTTCTCGCCGATGAAGTCGATCAGCGCGTCCGCCTTGGCGTCGACATCGTCACGGTTGAGCAGCACTTCGGCGAACTGCAGAACTTCCTGGAGCCCCCAGGTGAGCGCCGTCACGTTATGCAGCAGCGCCTCGTTAGAACGAATCGTGTTGAGCGACCGTCCGTCTGCCTTGTATGGCGCGAAGTATTCAACGCGCGGGAACGGCTCGGCAGGCACACCGAGCCGTTCGTACATGGCGCGGTCTTCCTCCGACAGTTCGGCAGGCTGGTCGAGATACAGCAGGTCTGGTCCCTTGACGTTGAAGCAGACCGCGGCCACCGATCCCTTCTGCGCGGGGAAGTGGGCGAAGAGGGAAGCGAGCAGCCACTCGATGGCGCTGGTCTTGGTCGCCAGTCCCGAGACTCCGCTGATGCTCAGGTGCGCCGCCTCCGGCCCAACGAGAAAATCGGCGTCGAGGTGGATCGGGGCCGAAGTGGTGCCAGCGTGATAGACACCGACCGGAATGGCGGTGCGCAGATCCTCCCGTAGATAGGTATCCATCCGCAGCGCCAGGGCTACATCGGCATCGTTGGCGGAAAAAACCTCACCCATCGGAACCGGCTGCAGGGGTTCCTCCGGAAACTGCCGGAGCACCGCCGCGGTGTACAGGCGAATCTCGGCACGGTCGGTAGGCGCCAGCGCCACACCTGCGGGATCGCCATCGTATCCCAGCACGTCGAAGATTGGCGAGGGGACATCGGTGTAGCTCTTGCCGTCGGTAACGACTCCATAGATCCGCGGAATGTGCCCGCTGACCGGATGGGTTCCCTCGACCCTGACGATCGTGCCGATCCCCACCGGAGCATCGAGCGCGGTCCAGAAGTGAAACTCGTGAGGTGTGTTAGGCTGCCGTTCGGTAGCTATCACCCGTCCCAACGGGCGAACGGCGTCGGCCGATGGATTGAAGTCGTTCGGCGCGCCAATCATGTCTGCCTCGCCGTCGGCGCCGCGGCACCGAGTCCCTGTTCCACGGCTCGAATACCGTACGCCATACGATCCCAGCGCGCGTCAGGCACGGCCAGCGGTGCCTTTTCGGCCATTACCCAACGCGACACGAGGTCGGCGCGTCCGGCTGGATCATCGCTCTCGGCAACTTCCACGCGCACCAGGCCCCACATCACGTCGTGCCCCTCGGGGTCGCGAAGGCGCAAGTACCAGGAATGCACTGCGCGGCGCCCGCGAGGCGCGATTCGTACCACCCTTGTTCGCTCCCCGGCGCGCAACGACAGCGCCGCCAGCATCCCATCAGCGTCGCCATAGAAAGTGCGGTGGCTCTTTACAACCCCAATGGCCAGCGGGGAGGAGGCCAGCCGCTCGTTTCCGGCTATTCCCCCGTCAACGAACAACGGCGAGCGCTGGGATTCGCACCAGGACAGCGCGACGCGCTGCTCGGCCACCTCGCGATCCCGCATCACCGTTTGCCGGGCGCGTTCCTGGAGCAGTGCCGGGTGCAGAGGGGCGGAGTGCACATCCTCCTCGGTGAGAGTTTCGACAACGGCGAGCGGGGCGCAGGCGGCGTGCAGCCGGGGCGCGTCGACCAGCGCCAGCGGCGCGTAGAGCCGCCGTTCGACCACTGTAGGCCCCCAGCTGTGCATTCGGCGCGCCTCACGGCGCTGAATCCCGGCCGAAACCGTGCCGACGACGAGGGGCGCTATGGGCGTCAGCCAGGCCAGGACATGCGTTTCCTGGCGCCCGTCGAGAAAGGCTTCAAACCCGGTGAGCGGAGCGCCACATACCCGAGCGGACAGCGAGGTTGCACTTTCGACCTGTTCCGCGTCTAAGGCACGAGGGGGCTCCGCATCGAATGTGGCCCGCTCGAGAGGAGCGGCGTCGAGGACCGCGCGCGCCCCTTCAATTTGCGCGAGCAACGTTCTCAAGATAGAGCGGACGCTCGGCACCCGGTCCTGCGACTCGTGAATCTGCGAACTCCTTTCGGACAATCGTCCCTGCGGCGGCAACCGGTTCGGCGCAAGCGTGGCCGTCTCACGGCGAGCGAGACGCATGCGTTGCGCACGCTGCTGTACGCTGCGCTCGTGCTCTGTTCGTGCATCCTAGCGATCACGCTGGGGTGGGACAAGGCAATGATCTGGCTCGGCGTTCTTCCCGCGGAAGAAGTGCCGATAGCGCCCGCTCTTTCGCCCAAGCAGACCGACCTGTCACAACGGCCCGACATCCTCTTTCAGGTGTTCGGTACCCGTGACCAGCCGCGCATGATTCCGCTGGCGGTGCTGGCCGGAGGAAAGCTGCGACACATTCAGCTCGACGGTAACGGCTGGCGCCGGTTCGACGAAATGTTCCTGCGCGAGGGAAAGGAATACACACTGCTCTCAGGCGGCCGGGTTTACGGCGCCGCACGGCTGGAGCGCGGCATGTGGGAAGCGGACTCGCGTCCTCTTTATCAGTTGGAGGGGTGTCAGTCGCACATACCGCTCGCCGAAGTGACGATCATGTCGGAGCGGCCGCGGCGCGGATTCATCGTCGAGATGTTCGCCTCGAACGCAGCGCTTCCGCAGATCGAGCGGACGCTCGAAGCGACCGACGTACCATCAGTCGAGATGCTGCTGCCGGCCGGCGAAAAGCGTGAGCAGATGACGAAGGGAGTGCTTACCGCGCTCGATGGCCGCGCGATCAAGATCGCGACCGGCGCAACTCCGTGGCCGACGATGGTCACTTCGTGGCTCGACTCGGCGTCGTGGATAGCCAACGATCCCACCGCGGGCACCCAGCACATTTTCGTGATAGCCGACCGTGGCCCCGATGGCCAGTACCACGTCACCTATCGCCACCAGACAGATGAGCCGTTAGGTGAAGCCGAGTTCCGGCGGTTCATCGACCATCTCGATCTCACCGGCGATGGCGTGGATGAGCTGGTGCTGGAAGGTTGGCAGTTCGGCGGCAAGACGTGGATATCGGTGCTTAGCTACCAAGGCGGCGAATGGGGCGAAATCTTCCGCAGCCGCGCCAACTGGTGCCTGGATCCGCAGCCGCGCAAGCGCATCGCGCGTACCGGCGGGCTGCTATCGTACGACGCCGACCGCAAGCCCATCGCCGACCGGTAGCACGGTTCCGTCTATCCGGGAGTCGGTGGCGAAGCGGCGGTTGAACTCGCGTACGGCCAGGGTCTGAGCGTCGTTCACATCGGGATCGGCGACGCGGCCACCCCACAGTGCGTTGTCGGCGAACACCAGCCCTCCCTTTCTCGTGAGACGGAGTGCCCACTCGAGATAGTGGGGCATCGGCTCCTTGTCGGCATCGATGAATACGGCATCGAACTGCTCCCCATCGAGGGCCGGGAGAAGCTCCAGGGCACGGCCGACGCGGACGGTCACCCGGTCGCCGACGCCGGCCCGTTCCAGATAGCGGCGGGCGAACTCGGCGTGCGCAGGCTCGATCTCGAGCGACAGAATCCGCCCATCGTCGCCTAACGCGCGGGCCATCCAGATCGCCGAGTACCCGCCGAGCGTTCCGACCTCGAGAACGCGCCGGGCGCCTATCGCGCGCAGCATGACCTGCAACACCCGCCCGGCCCGCGGCGAAATCGAGATCGGCGGCAGTCCCGCCCGGTCGGCCTCCTCCCTCAACGCATTGAGCAGCGCGTCATCGCGGGCGAACAGCGATCCGACGTATTCCTCGAGCCGATCTTCCATCAGCGGCTATTCCACCCCCAGATCCCACGCCTGCTCGAGGTCCTTTCGCGAGTAGGCGCGGAATGCCGTGAGAGTGGTGGTGCGCTCGAGTCCCGGAACCTTCACGAAGTCCTCGGTGACCACTCGCGCGATGTCGTCGTACGAGGGCACCCGCACGATCGCGACGAGATCCCATTCTCCCGACACCGAGTACACCTCGGTCACACCATCGATGCCGGCGAGCCGGGTGGCCGTCTCGGGAATCTGTTTCGGATCACAGCGGATCAACACGATGGTCGTGATCACACGTCGTCCGGGTGAGGGGGAACGTTGAGCAGCCAGACGCCGGCGATCGCGTTGGCGCCATCGACCTCGATGAGAATATCACGCGCGATACGCACCGTTTGCATTGCCTTTGCCCGGCCGACCCGAAAGTGAACGGTGCGCTCGGCCGCGTCGGTCTCGGCAATGAGCAGAGTCGGGACCTCGAACGAGGCGACGCGCGTATCCGGTTCAGCGTGCGGAATCGTGAGGCGGCCGGCGCGCACTTCGTTAGGTGGACCCAACGTTCGCACAGTGCGTACATCCGGCCATACGGCCACCTCTACCCCGCGGATGCTGCCCGACGCGAGATCGAGAATCAGCCACGATCCATCGGCACCGGTGATCTCGACCGAGCCCGAAACGCCATCACCTACCGCTGGCGCTGCCGAAGAGGCGGTGAGGATGCCGGTATCGCGGTCCCACCGGTACTCCACCGCCCACTCCGATTCGTCGGTGCCTTCCACTTGAACAGTTATACTCACGCGCCTCCTCCGTCGACTCAACGATGCACTTCGCCCGCGCGCCAGCCGCGTCATTTCGACGCGCCACGATCCGGAATCGCGCTGGCGCTTATATACCGCTCAGGTCACGGCTAGGCGAGAGCGCCGCCCTCCCCCACCAGTTCACGGTAGGCGGCGACGACCCGGCGGACTCCGTCCACCACCGCCTCGAGCGGCGACGCGTACGAGATCCGGATCCAGTCGGGCGCGAGAAACGCCTCCCCGGGAACGACCGCAAGACCGTGCCGCTCGAGCAAATGCCGGGCGAACACGCTTCCCGCCGCACCATCGCCCCCGGGGAGGCCTGACACATCGAGAAAGAGATAGAACGCGCCCTCCGGATAAACCCATCGCAGCCCCGGCTCCTCTCGCACAATCGCCAGCGCGGCGTCACGGCGCTCGCGGAACGCCGCCACCATCGCACCGATTGCCGCATCCGATTCCTCGCGCCGCTCGAGCGCTGCCAGGGCGGCGTGCTGAGAGACCGCGGCGGCATTGGACGTGGTGTGCGACTGTAGCGCGGCCATTGCTCGAGCCAGCGATTGCGGAGCGACCGCCCACCCGATCCGCCACCCGGTCATCGCGTAAGCCTTCGCTACCCCATCGACGACGACGACCCTGCTCGGCCAACGCGCGAGAGAGAGCGCCGACGGCGCGGGCGCCTCGTAGCTGATACGCCGGTAGATCTCATCGCTGATGACCCACCAGCCGCGTTCCTCGGCCAGGGCGAGCAGGTCGCCAAAGGCGGCAGCGTCGTAGATGGCGCCGGTCGGGTTGCACGGCGAGTTGATGATGATACCACGCGTGCGCGGCGTCGCCGCGCGCTCGAGTGCCTGACGATTCACCCGAAGTCCCAGCTCCTGAATGCCGGCGACCGGCACCGGCGTTGCGCGTGCGATACGCACTATCTGGTAGTAGCTCGTCCAGGCCGGCGTGGGAATCAGCACTTCATCTTCGGGACCGAACAGCGCGAAGCACGCATTCATGAGCGCCTGCTTCGATCCCGCGGACACAACCACTTCGTCAGGCCGAACGACGCTTCCCTTGCCCGAGGCGAGCATCGCCGTCGCCTGGTGGGCAATGGCTTCGCGAAGGGGCAGCACGCCTTCGGTGGCAGTGTAGCGTGTGGCACCCTCGTCGATCGCCAGCTGCCCGGCGCGCCGGATGAAGGCCGGCGTATCGAAATCGGGCTCGCCCGCACCGAGATTCACGACGGCAACGCCCGCGGCGCGCAACGCGCGCGCGCGCGCCGATACCGCGATCGTCGCCGACTCCTTGAGCGTGACGATGTTCGGGGAAGGTGCGAACTCGGGCATCAACTGATGGTGTGGGAGGGGGGACGAGCGAGTAAGTTACAACCCCACGGCGCATTGCGCGCCGATTGACAATTGGAGGGTTTGTGGAGCGGGACTTGATGCCCCCGGTGCAGGGGCAGGAGCGCGCCGGTATCGCGCGCGGGCAAAATACGATTCATACGCTGTCGCACGATGCGTCAGCCATTCGGCAGTTTCTTTCTCAGGTATTCGATCGCGTCGACGCGTCGGGTGAGCCGGCAATCCACGGAGTAGTACTCGCCGCCGATGCGCAAGCAGTCATGGCGATCGGACGCGTCGCCGCCACAATGGATCGTCCCCCGGGAGCGACAGTGCTCGCGGTACCATCGGCCCCGCGGGGCGCGCGCGCAATTCGATTGGCGATTCCAACCGTACTCGTTGCGACACCCGGCGACCTTCTGGCGCTGATGCGGGAATCGCTCGCCAAGCTGAGTGACGTTCGGGCTACGGTGTTTGCTTGGGCCGACGACCTGTTGGCTTTCGATGAAGAACCGCTGGCCACGATAGTGTCCGATCTTCCAAAGGATGCAGCGCGCATCCTGGTTGCTGGTCGCCTGACGAGCGAGGTCGTGGCATTCGCCGAGCGCTTCGTGCGACGCGTGCCCCGCGAAACGGGGTCACCTAACGAGCCACTGCGGCTACCTGTAGGGTACGTGGCGGTGGCCGAGGCAGCGAAGCCGTCGGCGCTCCGCAGGGTACTCGATCTGCTCGATCCGGCAACGGCGGTGGTCTACGCGCGTTCCGATGAAGGTGCGCGCGCCGCGCGTGCCGAACTCGAGGCGATGGGGAGCGCAGGCCACGGAGTGCGGATCAGCACGCAACTGCAGGCTGTGGAAGCCGAGCTGCTCGTGCTGTACGAGCTTCCAGCCTCGCCGGGAGATCTACGGGCGCTTACCGCCAGCGGCGTCAAGAGGATCGTTGCGCTGGCGCGCTCACGCGAGCTGCCGTCATTGCGCGCGCTGGCCGGAAGCCATGCTCAGCCCCTCACCCTTGCCGGTCCGGGCGAGCAGGCCCGCGCTCGCGAAGAAGCGACCCGTGATGCATTACGAGCGGTACTCGCTGATGGCTTACCTTCGCGCGAGATCCTCGCTCTCGAGCCGCTGCTCGAGGAGTACGATGCCGTGGAGATCGCCGCCGCGGCACTTCGCCTGGCCGAGCGCGGCCGCGAGGTACGGCCTGCCCTATCGGCGAGCGCGCCTCCGAATCAGTCTGCGGCTTCTCCGGCAAATCAG
>JBGTNB010000190.1:0-2064 GCA_041743285.1 Gemmatimonadaceae bacterium | reverse complement strand
GGTCACGCTGAGCACCGCGGCGGCGGCGACGGCGGCATCGATGGCGTTGCCACCAGTGCGCAGGACCTCGAGGCCGGCGGCGGAGGCGAGCGGTTGGCTCGTCGCGATCACGCCGTTAGGAGCGTAGACGGTAGAGCGGCCGGCCAGAGAGGTCGGCCGCTGCGCGGGGATCGGTTGGGCAGCGGTGACGAGCATGGCAGCAGCGGCGAGGATGGCGATCGGGTTGGCTCGGGACATACGGGCTCCGGAGGATCTAGTGTTAGGCGGCCGGTGGTCGGATCGAGCATATGCGGTTCCGCGCCATCGGGAAGCGCCCGCCAATAGGAAGATAGCGCTGGCGCCCGGACGTACCACAAGGTCCCTGCGCCGGAGCGCTGTCGTCAGATGCAGCGGGAGGATTAAAGGTCAACCAACCGGTTGACAATATCGCGCACCCATATACATTCAACCGTATGGTTAAACAAGTAGAGGGACGGCTGGATGTCGTCTTCCGCGCGCTCGGAGACCCAACTCGCCGCGCCATGCTCGGGCGGCTCGCCAAGGGCGAGCTGACCGTGAGCGAACTCGCCGCACCGTATCGCATCTCGCTCGCGGCCGCTTCGAAGCACATCCAGACCCTCGAGCGCGCCGGCCTGGTCCGGCGGACCGTGCGCGGTCGCATCCATTACTGCCGCATCGATCCCAGCCCGCTGGCCCGCGCCGACGAGTGGCTCCGCGGCTATGAACGCCTGTGGGAGACCCGCCTAGAGCGGCTCGCCGAGCTGCTCCGCCACCCTGACAATGCACCGTGAGATCATCATGACGACGAACGCGACGACCACCGACCGCATCGAGAAGCAGGTGACGCTGGACGCTCCACGCGCACGCGTCTGGCGCGCGCTCACCGACGTCTCGCAGTTCAACGCCTGGTTCGGCGTGTCGCTGACCGAGCCGTTCGCGCCAGGTGCAGAGGTGCGCGGCCGGATCAACATCAGGAACTACGAGCACGTGACGATGACGATCTGGATCGAGAAGATGGAGCCCGAGCGCTTCTTCTCCTTCCGCTGGCACCCCTATGCGATCGAGTCGGGCGTCGACTACTCCGCCGAGCCGACGACCCTCGTCACGTTCACCCTCGAGGACGCGGACAGCGGAACGCGCCTTACGATCGTCGAGTCAGGCTTTGACGCGATTCCGGCGTCGCGCCGCACCGCTGCGTTCAGCATGAACGAGAAGGGTTGGGCGGGTCAGATCGAGAACATCAAGCGGTTCCTCAGCGCGAGCGCTGCATGACAAGCACGTCCCTGTACGGTATCCGCCAGTTGGCGGCGGGCATGCGCGCCGTCCGCCAGAACACGATCCTCATTGCGGAGGACATTCCGGAAGCGAAGTACGGCTTCCGTGCCACTCCAGGCACTCGGTCGATCGCCGAGACGCTGGTGCACATCGCGTGGCTCGGGAGCTCTGACCGTCTGATTCATGACGAGCTGCATCTCGATTCGCTCGAGGCCTTCGACTTTCCGGCGATGCTCGAGCTATCTGCCGTTGAGGAGAGGCGCTTACGATCGAAGGACGAGATCCTCGACCTCCTCCGAACCGAAGGCGATCGCTCTGTGACTTGGTTGGAGGGACTTTCCAACGACTTCCTACCGGAGCAGGTCCGACTTCCGGGCGGTGGGTCGGTCAGTCGCTTCGAGATGCTGCTCGGTACGAAGGAGCACGAGCTTCAGCATCGCGCGCAGCTGACGGTGATGGAGCGGATGATCGGCATCAGCCCGCGTCTTACCGGTCTGGCGTAGCGATGTCGCAGGGCGACGCCAGGACGTCGTCGTGGCAATGAGAGCGACGTCGAGCGAGACCACCGTCGCGCCGGGGTTCTCGGCGGAGCCGCCGGTTGCCGTGCGCGCACCCGGATTAGCACAGCGTGGTTGGCGTGCTAATTCGTTTACGCGTGCGTGGGTGGAAATGGTGTAAAATGCGGTGGTGTGGGGACTTGGCTCTAGTTGCGGAGAGGGCTGCCGAGCGTTATGGTGGCGATACACGCATCTGTAAACGCTTTATACAGGGCAGTTCAATCCGCGTTAG
>JBGTNB010000189.1:0-8194 GCA_041743285.1 Gemmatimonadaceae bacterium | reverse complement strand
CGCCGTTTCCGCCGCCGGATCCGGGTCGGCGGCGAGGCGCCGGATTGCGCCCACCCGACGCCCGAGCTCGGGGGACCGAGCCATGAACTCGCCGCGCCAGAATGGCATGCGCGCCGGCGCGCCAGGAGCCGGACGCACCGTCACTCTGTCATGCTCGATGAGCAGTATGCGCCACGTGGACGAGCCGAGTTGAAATACGTCGCCCACGCGCGACTCGTGCACGAACTCCTCGTCGAGCTCACCCAGCCGCGTTCGATCGGGCAGAAACACCGCGTAGGTTCCGCGGTCGGGAATCGTGCCACCCGAAGTCACGGCGAGCATGCGGCTGCGCCGGGGCGCGCTTATTCGATCGGTGAGGCGGTCCCACGAGATGCGCGGCTCCAGATCGGCGCCAAGCTCGCCACCCCCGCCGGTGAGCATGACAAGCACGGCATCGAACGCGCCTCTCGTCAGGCGATGGAATGGGTATGCGCGCCTCACGAGGGCGAACAAGTCGGCCGAGGGGCGATCCTCCATCGCGGCGATGGCGACCACGAGCTGGGCGAGGACATCAAGCGCGTTCTGGGGAACGATCGTGGATTCGACGTCGCCGTCCAGCATTCCGCCGGCGATCGCCACTATCTCGACTACGTCGTCGCGGTAGGTGGGAATGAGCACACCGCGGCTCGTGGCCGCGAGTTGATGTCCGGCCCGCCCAATGCGTTGAAGTGCGGCGGAGGTGCGCTTGGGCGATTGAACCTGCACGACGAGATCAACCGAGCCGATGTCGATTCCCAGCTCGAGCGCGCTGGTCGCCATCAACACGCGCAACGTGCCCGCCTTGAGCGAGGCTTCGAGGACCTCCCGCCGCTCTCGCGATAGTGACCCGTGGTATGGCTGCGCCAGCTCCTCCTCCATCTCGGCATTGAGTCTCGCCGCCAGCCTTTCGGCCTGCGCCCGGTTGTTGACGAACACGAGCATGGTGCGCGCCGAACGGCTGAGCTGGTGCAACACATCGACCACTTTGTGCCAGACGGTAACGCCCAGATCGTCTTCCTCTCGGGCGAGAGGCGTAATGACATTGATCGCGAGTTTCTTCACCAGGCCGCAGTCGACGATCCGCACCGGGCGGAATCGCTGATCGACCGGCGTCTGCTCGTCAGGTGCATGGCACCCTCCGAGATAGCGGGCAATCTCCTCGAGCGGCCGCTGGGTGGCTGAAAGCCCAATGCGTTGCGGACCGGCAATAACGCCTCCGGCGGGGCGCAGCGCCCCTCCCTCCCGTCGCACCTGTTCCTCGAGGCGCTCGAGGGTGAGCGCCAGATGAGCGCCGCGCTTGCTGCCGGCAAGGGCGTGGATCTCGTCGATGACCACCGCCCGTACACCGGCGAACATGGTACGCGCCCGTTCGCTGGTGAGCAGAATGTGCAACGACTCCGGCGTGGTGATCAGCACATGCGGTGCCTTGCGACGCATGCGCGCACGTGCCGATGAAGTTGTGTCTCCGGTTCTCACACCCACGCGAATCTCCGGAAACGGCTCGCCAGCCGCTGCGAACCGCTCCCGCAGCGCGGCCAGCGGCCCGTCTAGATTGCGCTGAATGTCGTTGCTGAGCGCCTTTAGCGGGGACACGTAGACCAGCCGCGTTGCGTTAGGCAGCCCCGTCTCGCGGCCTTCGGCGATCAGGCGGTCAATCTCCCAGAGAAAGGCGGCCAGCGTCTTGCCAGTCCCGGTGGGCGCCAGAATGAGCGTGTGGGCGCCTGACGCTATGACCGGCCATCCGTCGCGTTGCGGAGCGCTGGGCTCTCCCACCGCTTCGCGGAACCAGGCGGCAACCAGTGGATGGAAGGCGGCAAGGGGAGCCGCCGGTGATGTCACAACAGCCGGCCCAGCCTGCTGGCGCCCCATTCCTGCACCTTTGAGAACCAACTCCGCTGCGTGAACGTCTCGAGCCTCATCTCCGTCGCGTACTCGAGGTCCTTCAAGAAGATCGAATCGAGTTGCGCGCCGAGCTCCGGATTGAGCGACACAAGTATCGACTCATCGTTGAACACCAGCGAGCGGTTGTCGAAGTTCAGCGTTCCAATGGACGACCAATGTCCGTCGGCCACCAGGGTTTTGGCATGCATCATCGTCGGTTGATACTCGTACACGCGCACACCACCGCCGAGCAGCTCCTCGTAATGTGCGCGGCCCGCCATCCACGTCAGCTTGACGTCGGTTTCATCGCTGGTCGTCAGGATCCGAACGTCTACCCCGCGTCCCGCCGCCGCGGTCAGCATCCGTCGAAAGTCATCGTCAGGGACGAAATACGAATTGGTTATGTAAAGCGTGCTGCGCGCGGCGGCGATCGACAGCGCCAGATACCGCTCGGCGGCCGTGCTCCCGATGGTAGGGGCAGTGTGGAGCAGCGCCGCCGACTGGCCTCCGTCCATCTCGAATCCCTCTATAGGGAAGAACTGTTCTCCGGTGATCAGTGATCCGGTGGCTTCCGCCCAGCCGGCGGTGAACGTCGCCTGAAGCTGCATCACGGCGGGTCCGACGAATCGCGCATTGGTATCGCGCCACGCCCCGTTCGTACGGCCGTCGCCAAACCACTTGTCGTCGATACCGAAGCCGCCTGTCCAGCCTATCGATCCATCGACCACTACGACCCGGATGTGGGACCGGCTCTGGGCCTTGTGGATCGAGTACCAATGCACCGGCCGGAAGGTCGCCACTTCGACGCCCTCGCGGCGAAGGGACTCCAGATACTCCTCGGAAATGTTCTGCGATCCAAAGGCGTCGTGCAGAAAGAGGATCCGCACTCCAGCCGCCGCGCGCTCCACCAGAATCGCGTGCAGCGTGTCGGCCATTGTACCCGGATTCATGTAGTACAGCTGCAGGGTGATCGAGCGTTGCGCCGAACGCAGGTCTCGCCAGAGCTGTGGATATGTTTCATCGCCATTGGTGGCGACCGTTATCGAGTTCCCGCCCAACAGGTTTGCTTGTGTCAGAAGCTCGACGACCCTGAGAAACCGCTCGCTGCCAATGCCTGGCGCTCCCGCCTCGCCACCCACGTTGTGGACCGCGGTGATGGGGCTGCCTCGCGTACTATACAGAATGCCGATGAACGCCATGGCCACCAGTAGCAAAGCAGCCAGCACTACCGCGCCGATCTTGAGCATCTTTGTCATTTGTTAGCTCGAAGTAGCTGCGGCCGGGCGTCCCTCATATCAGGCGCCCGGCTCGCCCAACGCGCGCAATGTCTACGGTCATGTCCAATAGATGCAATCCCGGAGCCGGACCCGCCACCGGGATTGCCGCAAGCCGCGTGTGGGGACAAGCTATCGCCATCGCCGGAGGGGCAGATGAGCTTTGCCGGGAAAGTAGTTGTGATCACGGGGGTGGGCCGCGAGGGACAGATCGGTGAAGCGCTCGCTTCTTCCTTTTGCGAAGTCGGGGCTAGGGTAGCAGCTGTCGACGTCTCGCGGGAACATGTGGTCGCGCGCGCCGCGGCACTCACCGATGCCGGCTTCGACGCACGCGCCTTTCCCTGCGATCTCACCGATCCTGCACAAACGGCCGCCTTGAGGATGGACCTCGAGACGAGCTACCGGCGGGTGGACGTGCTGGTGCACGCAGCGGGCGGATTCGCTATGAGCGGCGTGGTGGCCGAAAGCGATCCGGCCGTGTGGAACCGCATGTTCGCCATCAACCTGACGAGCGCCTACATGGCAACGCGCGCCCTCGTTCCGTTGTTGCGAATAGGAGGCGGCGCGATCCTGTATTTCGGATCCACTGCCGTCGTCGACGGCGGCCAGAGCGCCGGAATGGCCGCATACGCTGCGGCGAAGAGCGGCGTACTCACGTTGATGCGGACGGTGGCGCAGGAGGAATCCGGTCATGGCATTCGCTCCAACGCCATCGCGCCGGTGGCGGTGCGCACTACAGCCAACGTCGAGTCGATGGGGAGCGACGCGCGCTATGTGTCACGCGAGGAGGTTGCCGCAGTCGCGCGCTTTCTCTGCTCCAATGATGCAGCACGCATTACAGGGCAGGTAATCGTTATGACGTGAGCGGCGATCCATCGGTGGAGGCTACCGACCGGTACCTCCTTATCCGGCGGATTTCACAACTCCGGAGCATTCACCGAGTCCGATGCGCACGTAACCTTCGCGCTCGCAGAAGCCGCGCATGATTACCTCATCGCCGTCCTCGAGAAATCTGCGCGTCTCTCCATTCGGAAGCTGCACCGGATTGGCTCCCCTGGAGGTCAACTCCAACAGGCATCCGCGGCTCCCTTCATCCGGGCCGGAAATGGTCCCGCTCGCGAACAGGTCGCCCGGCCGCAGGTTGCATCCGTTGCTCGCGTGG
Source organism: Gemmatimonadaceae bacterium (assembly GCA_041743285.1). Lineage (GTDB taxonomy): Bacteria > Gemmatimonadota > Gemmatimonadetes > Gemmatimonadales > Gemmatimonadaceae > JALZIF01. The sequence goes on along the minus strand of JBGTNB010000189.1, from coordinate 3,859 downwards.
TGCGCCAGCATCTGGGCGACCGTCCAATACATTCCGGCAAAGCCGGCGCGGCTCAGCCGGAAAGCCGGCGCGCCGGACTCACGCATCGCACTTGTGCGCAGCCATACCTCGATAGTCACGTCCAGGCCGCCGCGCCGTTGGTCGCTCTCGTCGTCCAGATAGGGCAACGGCGCCGGGTCTCCCTCGGTGCGACGCGACGCCGGCACTCGGAAGGGCGCCAGCGCATCGAGCGTAACGACCCACGGCGCGAGAGTGGTGGCAAAGCTCTTGGCGAGAAACGGTCCGAGCGGCTGGTATTCCCACGCCTGGATGTCGCGCGCCGACCAGTCGTTTACCAGGCACACGCCGAACAGGTGCGATGTTGCGCGGCCAATGGGGATAGGCTCACCTAACACATTCCCTTCCCCGACGAACACGCCGAGTTCCGCCTCGTAATCGAGAAGCCGGGTCGGGCCGTATTCCGGAAGCTGGTCGTCATGCGCCTTGCGCTGCCCAGCCGGCCGGCGTACCGGTGTGCCGCTCGCCACCAGCGACGAGGCCCGCCCGTGATAGCCGATAGGCACGTACTTGTAATTGGGCAGCAGAGGATTATCCGGCCGGAACATCCGGCCGACGTTGGTTGCATGGTGCAGCGACGCGTAGAAATCCGTGTAGTCGCCTACCAGTGCCGGCAGCAGCAGCTCACACTCCGCCCGCGGTACGACCAACTCTTCGCCCAGCCGCTTGAAGTTCTCGTACCCCTCGCCGTCCTCACCCAGGAACTCACTCATCTGGGAGCGCAACGCGCGCCATGCCTCCGAACCTAACGTCATGAGGCTGTTGAGCGACGGAGCCGCGCAACGAGCGGCCGCCTCCGCTGCCCGGCCGCGCCACACCTCCTCGCGCGCGCACACCGACAGATCGAGAATACGGTCGCCGATCGCCACACCGACGCGCGGGACGGTCCCCGTTCCCGGCGGCTTGAATACTCCGAATGGCAGGTTCTGAATCGGGAAATCAACGCCGTCTTCATTCGCCGAGTCGACCCAGCTGCGGAGCGCCGGGTCGTGTGTCTCGTCAGGCTCGAAAATCATTGCGAAATCAACTCCATCACATCGTCCAATGGCTCGGTGAAAGAGCACGAACCAAATGCCATCATGCCATCGCGGCGCGCGGCAGCCAGCGCCTCCGAGCGGAGCCACCAGTCGCGCCAGCGGATACCTTCTTCTTCCACTCGCAGCGCCAGCGGAGACTCCTCCAGAAGCAGCTGAACGGCTTCGGCTTCGGTCCCGCCCTCCGACAGCAGCGCCGCCGCACCAAGCACATTCAGATAGCCGAACATCGGCGCCTGGCCGGCGCCGGGCTCGTAAGTCAGTCGATAGGTACCGCGCCGCGCGTGATGCAATCCAGCGGTGGCCTTGAACGGGATGTCGGCCGCCACGCACGCGGCAATGAAACGGGCGATCTGTTCCGCCCGGGGAAAGGCGTCTGCGGTCACTCCTCCGGTCCGCATCTTGGCCCGCAGACCGGCCGCGGCGATCTGACGGACCAGTCCAGGCACGTCACCGTCGAGGGGAATCTCCACGTATACCTCGAATCCGGTGCGCACCTCGCTGGCGATCGCTACAATCTCCTCGGCGGACTGCGCGCGGATCTCGATCGCCTCTGGACGAAGAACGGAGCCCTCGAGCGCGCGCACCGCCGACATGTCGTCCGTCAGGTGCGGTCCGACCAGGACACTCAGCGCAAGGGGGCCTGCTCGCAACTCGTGAGGCAGATCGGCGACGGTCGCCGCGAGCTCATCCAGCCGGTTGGCCGGCACGACGAACCGGCCGAGTGCCCAGGCATTGGGACCGGCGCGGTACTCGGCGAAATTGTGCGCGGCTTCGGACATGCCGAGCTGCGCTGGAGGAAAGAGCCCGGCGTAGTCGACGGCGCCGGCGAGCAGCGTTTGAATCGCATTCATGCCGGAAAGTACAGGGTATTCCGCGGCGCGGCTCTACGGAGCGGGGCGGCGCAGCTCGGTGACACGAGTCTGCACCCATGTGCGTTCGGTGCGCGTCAGCGCAGAACGCGCAAGGAACTGCTCATAGTTGGAGATCGCCTCTTCGTGGAAGCCGGAGCTATCAAACACGCGGGCAAGCACAAAGTACGGCTGGGCGAAGTGGGGCTCCAGCTCGATCGCTGCCTTGAGCTGCTTCACGGCCTCCTCCGGGTTACTCGCCTGGAGCAGCGCCAACGCGTAGCCGGCGCGGAGCCCGCCATCAGCGGGACGCAGGTCGACAGCCTGCCGGTATTCGCCAACGGCAACTACCGTGTCGCCGCTTTGCAGCGCCAGGTCGCCTAGCGCGGCATGCGCCGCGTAGAACGAAAGATCGGTCGTCACCGCGCGCTCGAACGCCGCGCGGGCCTGCGCACCGTCCCCGCGTTGGGTATGCAGGTGCGCCAGTGAAAATTCGAAGAACGCTATCGATTGAAAGGAGTCCTCGAGGCGGTCCTTCTCCTGCTCGCGCATCTTCTCGAGAAGGCGGGTGAGTTCGACGACGGCGCTATCGTACTTGGCGAGCGCGCTGAAGGCTCTCGCGCGAGTCTCGTGCAGCTCGGGATCCTTTGGATAGCGTTTGATGGCGGCAGCGTAGTGATTGATCGCGCTGATGTAGTTCCCTTGCATATACGCCACCCACGCATCGGATACCGGATCACCGGTCCTGAAGCGGCCCCGTCCGATGGACTGGCCGTCGGTCACCTGGCTGACGAATTCGGAAAACACGTGATAATCGAGCGGACTTACTATGAGCGGATTCCGGAGATATGCCTCGAACCGTAGTGAGTCGATCCTCAACGCCTGCGCACTCCTGCGCACGGACTTCTCCCCCGCGACATAGCGTGCGAGCCGGCTGCGGTCGGCGAGCACGAGCGCTACTGCGCGCGCGTAGTAGGGATTGGCCCACGCCGGTGCCAGGCGGGACGCCCAGTGGAAAGCGTCGGCTGCCTCGCGTGGTCGGGTCTTTATCTGTTGCTCGCCGTGCTGGTAGTACGCCAAGGCGCTGTTGCTATCGGCACCCTCGCCGAGGCGTGGGCGGTCCGGGATCTCCGGCGACTGGGCAGACGCCGGCATCGCGGCGACCGCGGCGACCGTGAGTATTGCAATGGCGCGGCCGATTTGCATCACGCGCCACATCGGAGATGGAGGGAGCATGCGCATTCAAGGCGTGGTATTGAGGATTGCCGCTGCCTGATCGAAAGCGGCCACGGACTGGCTCACCTGAGGATCTATCGCGGCCAGCACCGAATACACTCCCTCGTCGCCGAACCTGGCGTAGGCGAGGCTGAGAAGGGCCAATCGCCCCAGGCGCCGGGTCGCATCCGCATCGTCAGGCACCGCGAGCCGCTGGGAAGCAATGAATGTACGCAGATCGGCCAGCGCACCCTCGGGCGGGGCGCCGGCAGCGACGAGAGCGGACACCGACGTAAGCGCCGAAGGGTTTGCGTCCAGATAGGCGCCCACCCACTTGAGCGGTATGTCCTGCTCGTACAGCCGTGAGAGCCAGAGCGGCATCGGGTCCGGTTTGGGGAGAAACACGTCCGGAACGATTCCGCCACCACCATACACCGTGCGGCCACCGCTCGTCTTGCAGCTCGGCCGGCCCGCGGTATCGGCGACCTCGCCGGCGAGGCGTCGATAGGTCCGGTCACTGATGTTACGATACTGCCGCTGGATCACGCGACCGCAAGGTGTCTTGATGTGGCCGACGACCATCGTGACGAGCGATCCGTCGGAGAGTGGCATGGCGAACATGACCAGCGACTTGCCGAAGCTCGGCCGTCCGACGATCAACGCGCGATCGTGATCCTGCAGCGCGCCGGCGACAAGCTCGCT
>JBGTNB010000188.1:0-5637 GCA_041743285.1 Gemmatimonadaceae bacterium | reverse complement strand
CACTCGGGCTGAAGCTGTTATGACGTGCGCGCAACTCCTTGATAGCCGACTCGTGAATCTGCCGGGAAAGCCGGATGCGGGAAATCCGCCAGTCCGGTTTGACGAGGGGGACCTAACTCCGGTTAGGTCCCTACTCTACCGCAATCTGCGGTTTCTCTTCTGTTGCCGTCGGCCGAATGGGCCGGGTCCACGTTCGCAGCAACTACAAACAGCAAACCGCAGATTTCGCAGATTTCGCAGATGACGCGAAAGGATTGCAACGCCGAGCCGAAGCTCAAATGAGCCGAAAAGCAATCTGCGTAATCGGCGTACTCTGCGGTTGTTTTTCTGTTGCCGTTGGCGGAATGGCTTGGGGCCACGCTCACAGCACAACAAAAACAGCAAGCCGCAGATTTCGCAGATTTCGCAGAAGTCGCGGAGCTTTCTACGCCGATGCCGCGGCTGACGAGCCGAAAGCGATCGGCATAATCTGTGGATTCAGACGGCTGCCCGAAGCTTCTGGAAAAACTGCTTTCGCAACTTGCCAACCTTCGGGGCGACTACTGCCTGACAATACGGCTGGTCTGGATTCTTGCTGAAGTAATCCTGGTGATACTCTTCGGCGGGATAGAACTTGTCGAGCGGCGCCAGCTCGGTGACTATTGGCGCGCCCCACACTTTCGATTCGGCGAATTCGCGAAGAATGGACTCCGCCCGTTCACGTTGAGCGTCGTCATGATAAAAAATCGCCGACCGGTATTGCGTGCCGACGTCGCCGCCCTGCCTGTTGAGTGTTGTCGGATCGTGAAGCGTGAAGAAAATGCGCAACAGATCATCCATTGAAATCAGTACGGGGTCGAACGTGACCTGCACGACTTCCGCGTGTCCGGTCAGTCCCGAGCATACCTCTCGATAGGTGGGATTGGGCACGCGGCCACCGGCATAGCCCGATACAACGCTTTGCACTCCGCTCAGTTCACGGAAAACCGCGTCGAGGCACCAGAAGCAGCCGCCACCTAGCGTGATTCCCGATGTTTTGGTGGAAGGACCAGTCATTTCAGTAGTTCCTTGTTTAGCGCTTCCGCAATCAGTGCATGGCCAGCGGGGGACGGGTGCACGCCGTCGTGGGCCCAGTATTCCGGTCCGGTTTCCCGTGCGGCGGCCGTGAATCGGTCATGCAGCGGCACGAACGTGGATCTAGTGCGCGTTGCGACGCGCAGCGCGGCGGCACGCCGGGCATCGAACTCCGGGAACCAACTGTCGTCCACGAATCCGGTGCGAAGCACGAACGGCTCGAGTACCAGAATACGTAATGCGGGCAGCGCGGCTCGAGTTCCCTCGAGCAGGGTGGTGAACTGCCTCTCGTAGTCGGCAACAGTTCCCGACGAGTTGCCATCTCTGGTATGCCAATAATCGTTAACGCCGATAAGCACGCTCAGTACATCGGGAGCGAGCGCGATCGTATCCGCATCCCAGCGCGCCTGCAGATCGGGAACTCGATTGCCGCTGATTCCGCGATTGAGGAACCGCCAACCGGCCTTCGGTGCATCGCGCAGTAATGGCGCTGCTATCAACAGCGGGTATCCGTTGCCGAGTGCGCCATCGGCGTTGGCTTCTGTCTTTGTGCGCGACCTGCCGCTGTCGGTGATCGAGTCGCCCTGAAAAAGCACCGTCACGCCGGCGTGCGACCGGGTTCCCGGTTCCTTCAACGCTGTGGTGCGCTCTATCTGGTCGAGTGCAATCGCCGCGGCAGCGGTACCGGCCGCCGCCACGAAGTCCCGGCGGGTCATCGGGTGCATTACGAGGAGGATGAGGGTTTAGAGAAAGTCCGGTCGCGGCTCTGCGGAGCGGATAGGCGACCGAAGGTAGCGACAACATTCGGAAGTATGAGCGTCGACTGATGATCGAGCAGCGCGCTACGAAAACGATCGGCAAGGGTGTCGATCTCCATGTCGGCCGCCGATCGCACGCCCAGTCGCTCCATCATGATTAGCAGGCTGCGCGTCGTTTCCGCCAGCAATTCCGTAGCCACTTCGGCAGGCGCCGGGTCCGCTCGCGCCCCAACCACGATTTGGGGCTGCTCCACGCCCGCCGCGCGGAACACTCGCCAAAGGCGAGGGCCCAGATCGAGCGCCGCGCCTGATCGCCGGAACGTCTCGCGTATCAGGCCGAGCGTGTCTTCGATCAGCTCGACGGGAGGTACCGAGCGGGCGGAGATGAGGTCGGGTTCCATGAACGCCAGAATCCCTCCCCTGCTCAGCGCGCGCGTGAGGCGGTGGAGTACGGCCGCTGGATCGGCGAGATACATGAGAACGTAGCGGCCGATGATGGCGTCGTACGTGCCGGGAGGATCGAACGAGCTGATCTCGGCGGCGATGAAGTCGATGTTAGTCAGTTCCGAGGCCGACGCCCTCAGCACCGCCCGCTCCACCGACTCGATCGAACGGTCTACTCCGAGCACTTGGCCGCCGGGGCCGACGAGGCCGGCGGCCAGCATGCTCACGTCACCGGCACCGCTACCAAGATCGAGCACGCGCATGCCGACGCCGAGGCCGGCACGTCTGAGCACGTCGAGGGTGAAGTCGCCCCAGTATTCGGCCTGCAACGCCAGGCGGCGGAGCTCCCGTTCGCCGTGGCCCAAGGTGTAGAGAGATGCGGTCTCGTCAGGCATGCGTCGCTGGAATTCCGGGTCTTCCGGGAAAAAGAAGCCTGAAGACCGTTCTTTGCAAAGAGTGTGGGGTGTTCACGCTTCGTCCGCTTCAACGATATCCCGCCGCTTGCAACTCGAACAGCTCGGCGTAACGGCCGCCCCCGCTGAGGAGCTCCTCGTGAGTTCCCGACGCTTCTACCTCGCCATCGGCGAGAACGAGTATGCGGTCGGCCATGCGCACACTGGAAAAGCGGTGCGAGATGAGTACGGCGGTCTTTCCCGCGCTCAACTCCTTGAACCTCTGAAACACCAGAAACTCGGCTCTTGCATCGAGCGCTGCCGTGGGCTCGTCGAGTATCAGCACCTGCGCATCGCGCATGTACGCGCGCGCGATGGCGATCTTCTGCCATTCGCCACCCGAGAGCTCCACGCCACTCTTGAACCGCTTTCCGATCATCTGATCGTACCCGCCGGGAAGCTTGTCGATCACATCGCTCGCCAGACTGCGCTCGGCGGCCTGCTGAATTCGCGCGCGGTCGTCGCGGGCGTCTATCCTGCCTATCGCGATGTTCTCCGACGCAGTGAGGTGATAGCGCATGAAATCCTGGAAGATCACGCCAAGGTTGGCGCGCAGCTCTTCAAGTGAGTACTCGCGCAGATCGTGCCCATCGAGAAGAATCCGCCCCTCGTCAGGGTCGTAAAGGCGTGCCAGCAGCTTGACCAGCGTCGTCTTGCCGGCGCCGTTCTCGCCGACGAGCGCCAGTACCTCTCCCGCGTGCAAGGTGAAGCTGAGACGGCGTACCGCCCAATTCTCGGCACCAGGGTAGCGAAAGCCTACCTCCTCGAAGACGAATCCCTCCTGGATGGGCGACGGGAAGGGCCGCGGGTCGTCAGGCGACCGGATCTCCGGCTCGATCTCGAAGAACGAGAACAAATCGTCGAGGTAAAGGGCCTGCCCGGCTGTCTGCGAGAATCCGATCAGCAATCCCTCCAGCAAGTTGCGTAGCCGGCGGAACGAGCCGGCAAGGAATGTCAGGTCGCCAATGGTGAAAACGCCGATCAACGTTTGCCAGGCGATTACCGCGTAGGCAGTGTAATAGCCTAACGTTCCAAGGGAGGTCAGCACGCCTCCCCAACCGGCCCGGCGAATGGCCAGCGCGCGGTTGTCGCGGTAGAAGTCCTCGGCCAGGCGGCGGTATCGCTCGATCAGGAAATCGTTCAGACCGAAGATCTTCACTTCCTTGGCCGTCTCGACGCTGGCGCCGGTCATCCGCACGTAGTCGAGCTCGCGCCGCTCGGGCGTACGCGAGTAGGCGAGCGCGTAGCTCTGCGCGTTGAAGTGAGCCTCGCCAAGAAAGGCGGGGATGAGCGCGACGTGCAGCAGCGCCATGAGCCACGGCGCGTACACGACGAGCCCGGCGGAGAATGTGATAATGGTGATCACGTCCTGCGCTTGCCCGAACAGCTGACCCATCAGAGCCATTCGGCCGGTGGTCTGCCTTCGCGCGCGCTCGATCCGGTCCTGTAGCTCCGCGTCCTCGAAGTCCTCCAGATCGAGCGTCGCCGCGTGCTCCATCATTCGGATGCTGCTCGCGTTGGTGAACTTCTCGCCGAGCAGCGAGTCGATGAGTGAAACGGCGCGTGCGAGAAGATCGGACAGCACGGCCAATCCCAGTTCGAGCGCGATGAGCAGCGCCAGCCGGTCGAGCAGCCCGCTAGCCAACCACTCCGAGAATCCGGTAGGGGCACCCGGGATCTGCGACAGGGCAATGATCTCGTCGATGATCAGCTTGCCTATGAACAACGTGGCCACCGGGAGCACTGCCCGCACCAGCCGGAGGACAAGTGTGGAAATCGTCAGGCCGGGGCTGGTGCGCCACACCAGCCGCAGGAACGGGGGTACGTTCCGAAGTGCACCGAACCGCTCACGGAAGGAGCGAAGGTGTGGAGGTGGCGTGCCCAGGGGTGACGCGGGTGAGCGGTCGAGCTTGGCCATAGTCGTGTGTGCGAATGCTCGCATGGCATGCGAACGCCGTGCGCCGGCTCAGGCCGGCACGACAAGAACGTTCGCGATCTCGCCAGCGTTCCGGAAGCCGGGCTGTACAACGGCTTCGTCCGGCCGCGGCGGGCGCGGTTGCGTGATAGGTGTACCGCGGCCATGATGCGCGGAGCCCAGTATGGGAGATGATGATGATGAGGGTGGAGTCGATCGTCGCGAGAATTCGGGGATACAGGATTGATGTAGCGCGTCGCGGTGGCGCGATGCTGCCTCGGGCGATACTCGCGATCATTCTGCTGGTTGGACTTGCGACCATCGCGCGCCCGCACGTGGCCTCGGCGATGCAGCGGCAGTGGGGAATGCGACTGGAACCGAACGTGCCCTACGACGGGCGCTTCACCTTCGCTCGGATCCGGTATACGGAGTATCGCAGCGCGGGCTGGGCGTTCGACTACCCGGCCATGGAGCGGAACCTCCTGACGATGGTGAGCGAGCTCACCACCCTCAAGCCGCACGTTCGGGGAAGCAACATCCACACGCTGGATGATCCCGAACTGCTCAAGTATCCGATTGCCTATCTATCCGAGCCTGGCTACTGGCTGCCGAGCGAGAGCGAGGTGGAAGGGCTCCGAACCTATCTAGCGAGGGGTGGGTTCCTGATCGTCGACGATTTCATGCTGAACGAATGGGCGAACTTCGAGCGGCAGATCCGCCGCGTGCTGCCGGCGGCGGAGATCGTGCGGCTCGACGGCTCCGAGTCGATCTTCGATTCCTTCTATCACATCGAGTCGCTGGACATGAAGTACCCGAGCCGCGGCTGGCGCGATCTGCAGGCGGAGTTCCTCGGTATCTACGAGGACGATGACCCGAACAAGCGCATGATGGTCGTAATCAATTACAACAACGACATCGGGGATTACATGGAGTGGTCGGGCGAGGGGTTCTGGCCCGTCAACATCAGCAACGACGCCTACAAGCTGGCGATCAACTACATCATCTACGGCATGAC
>JBGTNB010000187.1:0-1781 GCA_041743285.1 Gemmatimonadaceae bacterium | reverse complement strand
GAGATGCTGGCCGGCGCGACGATGCTGCTCAGCCTCCCGCAGGACAGCCCGTGGGCGATCCCCTCGAAGATTTTCGAGTACATGCAGTTCGATGCGTGGATGCTGGTACTCGCCGAACCTGACGCCCCGGCGGCGTTGTTGCTGCGCGACAGCGGCGCGGATGTCGTATCGCCGGCCGACGTAGACGGGATAGCGGTGGTACTGAAGCGGAGAATCGAGGAGTTCGCGCGCGGTGAGCGTCCGCGGCGGCTTGCGCACGAAAGAAGGTTCAGCCGGCGCGTCCAGGCGGAGCGGTTGATGGATGAGCTGGGCCGCTGCATGTCGTCACGCCCATCGTCCTCAAGGCAGGCTCGGGAATCGAGAACGGACGCGCCCGTCATTGCTGGAGTCAGCAAGCCGTGATGCGCGAGCACGCACTGCGATTCGTGCGCGATACTGCCTATCGCCTCACAGTGGCTACTCGCTATCCGGCGTTTCGACGGCGGCACGCCGGTGCGGCGATCTTCGCGTTCCACAACGTCGCGCCTGACGAGGGGGTTCCGGCACGGAGTGACAGATCGTTGCACATCACGTCGAGCGACTTCCAGGACTACCTTGCGGTCATCGCCGACGGGTACGCGGTAGTTCCGCTTGCTGAGATCTCCGACCGTGTGCGCCAGCGCCGGCCGGTCGACGGGTTGGCTGCGCTGACCTTCGATGATGCCTATTGCGGCGCGCTCACGCATGGCGTGCGGACCATCGCGCGGCGCGGATTGCAGTCGTCGGTGTTCGTCGTTTCGGATGCCGCCGCGGCCCCTTCGCCGTTCTGGTGGGACCTGCTGAGCGCCGATGGCGCGGTGCCGTCGGCGGTTCGAAATCATGCAATGAACGAGCTGCGCGGCGACCGCTGTGCCGTGTTGGCGCAATACCCTTCCGGGGACGGCGAGGTGCCTTCGGCTCTAATGCCGGCAACCTGGCATGATGTACGCGTCGCCGCGCGTGACGGTTGCACGGTTGGATCGCACACCGTTTCGCACCGCAACCTTGCGGCCCTCGATGCCGCGGCACTCCGTGAGGAGCTCGAGCGGTCGCGCGCGGAAATCGGCGCGGCTTTGGGCGCGCCGCCGAACGAAGTGTCGTATCCGTACGGCCTGCATAACAGTGCGGTAATCGAGGCGGCGCGTCAGGCTGGGTATCGTACCGGCGTGACCATGCGCTTTGCTCTGGCAACGCGGGATGATGACCCGCTTGCACTCCCGCGCATTAACGTTCCGGCGGGGATCTCCGTTCCGGCGCTCGAGTGCTGGGCGGCAGGGATTCGCCTGCGGGGGGCGTCATGACTGGGCAGCCGCTGCGAATCGCTCAGGTTACACCGAGCCTGCGGGGTGGCGGGTTGGAGCGGCTGGTGCGGGATCTCGCGCTCGCTCTCTCCCAACGCGGACACGTGGCTGGCGTATTCTGTCTGAGTGGGCTGGGAATGTACGCCGATGAGTTGACCGCGGCTGGCATCGGGGTCTACGACTGCCAGGAGGGCCCAATGCGTCTGCGCGGATATCCCGCGGCGCTCATTCGCTCCTTACGCGAGTTCGAGCCCGACGTGATTCATTCGCACAGCGGGACCTGGTTGGCGGCAACCGTCGCCAAGTCTCGTCTGCGCACGCCAAGACTCGTCTTCACCGATCACGGGCGTTATCCACCGGAGCCCTGGGTGCGCGGCCAGATCGAGCGCTGGTGCCATCGGCGGACCGACGGTTTCGTAGCGGTCACGTCGGCCCTTGCCCGTTATGACCGGGAGTATCTCG
>JBGTNB010000186.1:0-13618 GCA_041743285.1 Gemmatimonadaceae bacterium | reverse complement strand
CGCCCTGACCGCCACCACCACCCTGGCCGCCACCACCCTGTCCGCCACCGCCACCCTGGCCGCCACCCTTGCCCCCCCCCAGGCCCAGCCCCCCCGTGGAGCCGCCGCCCGATCCCCCCTGGGGATTGTGATCCGAGCGCTCCACGCCCTTGTCGCGATCTGGCATACGTCCTCCCAATTGGTTGATCCCGCCGCATCGACCTTCAGGTGTTTAGCACCGTGAGAGAAGGCAATCGACGTGCCTCATAACGCCGGGACCGGCGGTTGACCGCTGGTCCGGAGCGCCGGTACGTTGACCTATCCACATCGCCCTTTAACTGTGCATTCATGCGCTTCGTTTCACCTCCACTACTTGGGTCCGGCGCGCGCGTCGCCCTGATTGCGCCGGCGGGGCCGCTCGGTGATGAAGCCGAGCTGGAGTGTGCGATCGAGAATACCCATGCACTTGAATGGGAGCCGGTTCTGGGGCTGCACGTCCGCGAACGACTCGACTATCTCGCCGGGACCGATGCCCACAGAGTGAACGACCTCAATCGCGCGCTTAGTGACCCAAGCATCGATGGTATCTGGTGTTTGAGAGGCGGGTATGGCGTGCTCCGCATTCTCGAGATGGTCGACTTCGAGGCGTTGCGTCGAACGCCGAAAGCCGTGATCGGCTTTTCCGACATCACGGCACTGCATGCTTCGATCTGCGCCAAGGCCGGGGTAGTTTCGTACCATGGTCCCACCGCTCGCGGCAAGCTCTCTGCATTCTCCAAATCATCGCTGCACCGTGCGGTGACACGCGGGGTTGATTCAGCTGGAGCGGTTGAATGGTCGGAGGTGCTCGTGGGGGGAGCCGCGCGCGGCCGCCTCGCCGGCGGCAATCTGGCGGTACTCATGGCTCTCGCCGGCACCTCGTTCTTCCCCAATCTCGAAGGGTCGATTCTCGTGCTCGAGGACGTCAACGAACCCGTCTATCGAATCGATCGGATGCTCCGGCATTTGCTATTGACCGGGGCGCTTTCCGGTGTCGCCGGACTTGTGTTCGGTGCTTTCACCGAGCGTGGCGACGCCGACGATTCGGCGTCGCTGGCCCGCGTACTGCGCGAAACAGCCGAGGCTGTTCGGGTGCCTTGCCTGGCGGGAGCGCCGATCGGGCACATCGACGAGCAGTGGACACTTCCGATCGGTGCGGTTGCCGAGTTGAACGCAACGGACCGTAACCTGACGATCGACGTAACTGTCAACGCCTGACGAGGATCGATGAAGAGTCGTGACCAATTGCTGGCGGAAACCAGGGAGCGAATCATTGAGGTCACCCCGCAGGATGCGGTGTCCAGCCACCAGAACGGCGAGGACGCGGTCTACCTCGATGTTCGCGAGCCTGGCGAGTGGAACCTTTTCCGGATTCCCAATGCGGTGCACGTTCCGCTCGGCGATCTCGACGAGACGCTGCGCGCCAAGGTCCCGCCTGACAAGCGAGTAGTGGTATACTGCGCGCGAGGCAACCGCTCGGTGTTCGCCGCCGATGCGATGCAGAAGCTGGGCTATCGCGACGTGGTTTCTCTTGCCGGCGGCATAACTGGCTGGGCGCACGCCGGCGGCGCTATCGACGACTCGTGAAGTTTCTCGAGACGCCGCTCGGCCGCGATTCCTTCGAGATCGCGCGTGCGCATTTTCCACCGATCCGAGGGGAAGTGCGTCACCCGGAAGGGCGTCATCGTGGTGCAGTGGTGCTCGTCAATGGCTTAAAGGGATTTGCACGTTGGGGATTCTTTCCCTATCTGGCCGACCTTCTGGCGCGGGGAGGCATTCGCGCAATTTCGTTCGATCTCTCCGGGAGTGGCGTCGGCGCGGACCGCGAATCGTTCACCGAGCTGAACGCGTTCCGTGACAACACCATCTCGCATGAGCTGGAGGATGTCGCCTTGGTGCGGGATCATGCGCGCAAGGCGGGGTGGCTTGAAGATCGATATGGAATTTTTGGACACTCTCGTGGGGGTGGAATTGCCATTCTCCACGCGGCTCGTGATCCGGGCGTAGCGGCGATCGCCACCTGGTCTGCGATCGCTACCATCGCGCGGTGGTCGCCTGACGACCTGAAGCGCTGGCACGCTGATGGAGAATTTCCGGTAACCAACGCGCGGACCGGCCAGGAGCTGATGCTGGGGTCGGCGTTCCGCGACGAGATCGAACGACAGGCCAATGCAGGTCTGAGCATCACCTCGGCGGCAGCCCGCCTGACGATTCCGTGGCTGCTCGCGCACGGGACCGCCGACGAAACGGTGCCGTTCGAGGAGGCGGAGCGGCTTCGGGAAGCGGCGGACAGAGCGCAGGTGCGCTTCGCCCGCATCGGAGGAGCATCCCACACGATGGACGCCAAGCATCCACTGCCTGTTCCGCTGCCGGCACGGCTCGACCGTGCAGTGACGATGACGCTGGACTTCTTCAGGTCGAGCCTGGCGTGAGTCCGCTGCGGGATGTGCTCGCTCACCCCGACGTGCAGCGTCTCTCCCACGCGCTCTCTTTCCGCGCGGCGAAAAGGCTGGATTCCGTAGCCGGCGTGCGGCGTGCGGCTGTCGCGCTGCTCGTGCGGCTTGGTGACACGTCGTCGCTCGAATTGCTGCTCATCAAGCGCGCCGATTACGCGAGCGATCCATGGAGCGGGCACGTCGCGCTCCCCGGCGGGCGGCAGGAGCTAACCGACCCGACGTTGCTCGATACAGCCATCCGGGAAACGCGCGAGGAGATTGGGGTCGACATAGCCGAGCACGGCGCTTTGCTTGGAGTGCTCGATGAGCTTGGTCCGAGCTCGCCACGGCTGCCTCCGCTGAGCATTCTACCGCATGTAGCGGCAGTGGAGCGATGTCTGCCACTCATTCTCAGCCCGGAAGTGGCCAGTGCGTTCTGGGTGCCCGTCGAGACCTTGCGCGATCCGACTGCCTCACGAGAGGTAGATCTCGATCTGGCGACCGGAGTGAGGCGTGTGAGCAGCCTGAGTTACAAGGAGCACATCATTTGGGGGCTTACCGAGCGGATCCTGCGCCAGTTTTTCGCATTGCTCGATTCGGAGATGCCGGCATGATGTGCGATTGCTTTATTCGTCTGCCGGCAGCATCGTCCACGGTGCGCTCTCGTTGAGTGCGCCTTCCAGGGAATGCACGCTCCCTACCTGAACCGCACGTTATGAAACCCGAGCGCCGCGAAGACTACACAGCGCCCGTAGAGGACTACCTGAAGGTGATCTACGAGCTGGAGCGCTCGGGCGGAAGCGCGGCTACCAACGAGATCGCGCAACGTCTGGCAATCGCGCCGGCTAGCGTGAGTGGTATGATTCGCCGCCTTGCCGACCAGGGCTTGCTGGAGCACGAGCGTTATCGCGGCGTGAGGCTCACCGACGAGGGCCGGCGCGTCGCGCTGCGGATGATTCGCCGTCATCGGGTGATCGAGGCCTACCTAACACAGTCGCTTGGCTACGCATGGGATCGCGTTCATGACGAGGCGGAGCGCCTGGAGCATGCGGCGAGCGATGAGCTGGTCGACCGCATGGCAGCGGCGCTCGGCGAGCCGCAAGTCGATCCTCACGGCGATCCCATTCCCACGCGTGAAGGTACGATCGACGAGCGGGTTCACCGGACGCTCGACGAACTGCATCCTGGCGAGCGCGGCCGTGTGGTGAGTGTGAGCGATCGGGACGGAGCCCGTCTTCGATACCTCGGCGAGTTGGGACTTACGCCTGGCGTAGACGTGGAAGTGGTGGACCGGGCGCCGTTCGATGGGCCTATTTCCCTGCGGGTCGCCGGCGCTAATCAGCGGATCGGGCCTGGACTCGCCGCCATTGTCAGAGTGCAGTCGGCGGGATGAGGAAAAAGCGGAACGTCTCTTGCCCCTCTCTTCGCACAATTCAACACAGCTCGGGAGGGGTGGGTGGCACATCGCGACGTTCAAATCGATCCCAACGCAACGATTCTCGATCTGGTCTCGCGCCTCGGGGACGACGGGAAGCGCTTGCTGGGAGACGAGGTGCGGCTCGCAAAGCTGGAGGTGAGCGAGAGTGTACACGAGGCGGGACGTGGCATGATCTGGCTGGGCGTCTCGCTGGCTCTGGCATTCGTTGCCTTGACGGCACTCACGGTTGGGCTGTCGGCGACGATCGGGCGAGTGTTAACCGATTCGCTCTGGCTCGGTACGCTGGTCACGGGAGTTCTCTGGCTGGCCATCGGCGGGCTACTGGTCATGCGCGGAATCGCGGCGGTCAAGTCGCCGTCATTCACCCTGGCGCAGACACGACGCGAGCTCGCGCTCACTCGCGACGCCTTCACCCACGGGAACGGGCGTTAGGCTCATCATCGGCGCGGGTTCGGTGATGCCGATTCCGTCGGCATCGCCGGGTTGCACCCGAGGAACATCTTGCTGATCGCCGCGCTGCTCGCTTTGCAGCTCGCCGCCGACCCACCGCAGCCCTCCCCGCCGCGCACCATTACCATCGACCAACGGCTCGCCGAGGACGCCGGATTGCGAGTCGGCGACCGGGTGGAGGTTGTGGCCGATCCGGGCGCTCGTTGGGAGATCGTGAGCATTGGGGCGATTACCCGTCGACAGGCGGATCCGAGCGAGATTGCCCGCGATGAGCCGCGCGTCCGGCTGCATCTGGACCACCTCCAGACGCTGCTCGGCTACGGAGATCGGGTTGACCGGTTCGCCGTTGCAACCAGCGAAGACAGCGCGACGGCTGCCGTACGCCGGATTAACGAAGCGGCTTTCGGCTTTCAGGCGCACCGATCGATCGACATAGCTGTGGAAACGTCGGAAACCTTCCTGGTTGTGACGCGGTTCCACCGGGCGATTGGCGTCATAACGATAGTTGCCAGCGCCATCTTCCTCCTCTGCATTCTGCTTATAAAGGTCGAAGAGCGCCGGCGCGACGTCGCGGCGCTGCGCCTGATGGGGATTTCCCGCTCCACCGTGCTACGGATGGTCGTGGCCGAAGCAGCGGTCATCGCGCTCGTCGGCAGCGGGCTCGGCGTGCTGATCGGCTACGGCGTATCGGCGGCGGTAAATGCCTACTATCAAGCCGTGTACCGCACGCCGCTGCGGTTCTCCATCGTCACGCCGGACATAGTGCTGTTTGCCGCCGTGTTGTCGCTGGTGCTGGGAGTGGCCGCCGGCGCGCTGGCCGCGCAGCGTCTGGTACGGACGCAGCCGTTGACGCTGTTGGGTCGTTAGGTGCGAACCCGTCTCGCGCTGCGCTCGCTCGTGCGGCACCGGGCGCGTACGGCGCTCGCGGTTCTGGGCGTTGCGGTGGCCGCGGCGATGCTACTCGATATGGTGATGCTTTCGGGCGGGCTGCGCGAGTCGTTCGCGCAACTTCTCATGAGCCGCGGCTTTCAGTTTCGGCTCGCGCCGCGCGGCACTCTCCCTTTCGATACCGAGGCAACGATCGCAGGCGGGACTGCCATCGCCGCCCGCCTTGCCGCGCATCCCGACATCGAAGCGGTAAGTCCGGTGCTTGGTGCCTCGCTCCACCTCGTCGGAGACAGCGGATCAGTGACGTCCTTCGGGCTGGGAGTGCATCCGATGTTGCAGGGTGACTATACCGTCGAAAGCGGTCAGGATATCACTGGTCCCGAACACATGGTAGCGAACGAGGACTTCATTCGGCTCACCGGCGTCTCGGTGGGCGATACGATCCTTCTTGCCGCCGGATACAACCCCTTGCTGCGGGCTACATCCGGGGAGCGGCAGCTGGTGGTCCGTGGCGAAGCGCGATTCCTCTATCTCTCGGACGCGCAGCCGGCGGTGGCGCTTGCGCTACGCACCCTGCAGGAGATGACGGGCGCAGCGACCGACGATCGGGTCTCGCTGCTCATGGTCCAGACCCGCGCATCAGCGGACATCGACACCCTCGACTCGTGGATCGAGCGCGTTGCACCGACGGTAAATGCCATATCCACTCGTGAGGCACTGGCCAACGTCGATGCGCGCCTCAGCTACTTTCGGCAGATCGCCTTCATCCTCGGCGCAGTCAGTCTGGTGGTGGGTTTTCTGCTCGTGACGACTCTGGTAACCGTTTCGGTTAACGAGCGTGCGGGCGAGATCGCCGTAATGCGCGCGATCGGTATCAGCCGCCTGCACATAGTTCAGCAGATCGTGATCGAGGGAGTGGTGATCAGCGTCGCCGGTGCCACGCTCGGGCTGGCGCTCGGCCTGGCAACGGCCAGATACCTGAACGCAATTCTCTCGAACTTTCCGGGGCTCCCCGCAGCGATCGATTTCTTTCTCTTTCAACCGGCTTCAGTGTGGCGAGCGCTGGGGTTGCTCGTTGCAGCGGGAATCATTGCCGGAATCTTTCCCGCCTGGCGCGCCGGGTCGCTGCCAATCGCGCGCACATTGCGCGAGGAGGCCGTGGCGTGAGAGCGCTCATCTCCCTGCGCGCCGTCAAGCGTGACTACCCGATGGCCGGGGAAGCAGTGCATGCCGTGCGCGGGGTGACGCTCGATATAGACCAGGGCGAATACGTGGCTATCGTGGGTCCATCGGGGTGTGGCAAGTCGACACTGCTCAATCTCATTGGAGCGATCGACCGCCCGAGTGATGGCGCCATCAGCGTCGGCGGCCGGGATCTGTCCGCGTTAGGAGACGGTGACGCAACGGCGTTCCGTCTTCGCACGGTGGGATTCGTGTTTCAGCGGTTCTACCTCATGCCCATGCTCACCGCGGCGGAGAACGTCCAGCTTCCGATGTCGGAGGCGCGATTGCCCCGGGCTGAGCGCGATTCGCGATCGCGTGAGCTGCTCGGCTATGTTGGGCTGGGCGATCGAATGCGGCACCGACCCACGCAGTTGAGCGGCGGAGAGCAGCAGCGTGTGGCCATTGCAAGGGCGTTGGCCAACCGGCCGCCGCTGCTGCTGGCCGATGAGCCGACAGGAGAGTTGGACGCGCGCACCGGCTCTGAGATCATCTCGCTGTTCCAGCGCGTCCACGCCGATGGCACGACGCTGGTGATCGTGACGCACGATGAGGAGTTGGCGCGTACGGCGCATCGAACGGTTCACATGCGCGATGGCCTGGTGGTCGATGATACGCGCGGCGCCGGAAGCGGGACGCGCAATGCAGGGGGCGCGGCGTGATCGCTCGACTGGCTTTCCGGAACCTGCGGTATCGGCCTTGGCGGTCCGCTTTGCTGCTCGTCGGCTACGGTCTTGGTGTGGGCGTAATGATCGTGCTGCTGGCGATCGGCGAGGCCTTGCTGAGCCAGGCGCGCGATGAGAAGCTCGTTGGAGGCGGAACGGTCACGGTGCTTCCCGAGGGTCTGAATGTGGAAGTGATGAAGACCGGCGGGATCGGCGGAATGTATTTTTCGATCGACCGCGCGCGGTTCGTATACAGGCAGCTCCTCGCCGCGCCGCGACAGGCAGACATCATCCAAGCGGCAGCGCCGCAGATAGAAGGAAAGCTGCTCTATCTTCGGGCAAATGGCGTCGAGTATGCCGTGCGTGCCACTGGCGAAATCCCATCGCGCACGCGAGCGGTGGGCGCGTCACCGGAGCTGCTCGACGGTGCGTGGGAGGACGATACTCTCGACCGGCAGTGGATTTCACCCTCGGCATACGAGCTCTACGCCGAGATGGATCGCTTTCATCTCCCGCCTGACGAACTGGCGCATCCGGAGAGTTGGGGAGAGTGGCACTACTTCAACGTGCTGGCTGACGATGATCGCTGGTATTATCTGTCGTTCATCATCGGTGGCGACATCCCTGACGGAGAGTGGGGAGGGCAGGTGCTGCTCTCGGTTCGGGGCGAGGGCGGGGAATTGCGGCGGTATTCCTTGCGGGTACTGGGTGACCGCGTGCAGTTCTCGACAGAAAACCCTGATCTCTCTATTGGCGATGCGTCCGTGCGCCTGACGAGCACGGGGCTCTACGCGGTACGGGCGGAGTTGCCGGCAGAGCGTGGCCAAGGGACTGTGCGAGTCGAGCTGACCGTCACGCCGCAACCTGGGGCCTACTTTCCGGGGACGGAGTTGGTCAGCGGCGCGTTTACCTCAGGCTACACGGTACCCGCGCTACTCGGCTCGGCGAGTGGCACCATCTGCACGGGATCAGAATGCGACACGCTGAGCGGCGCGCAGGCCTACCATGACCATAACTGGGGCGTGTGGCAGGGTGTCACCTGGGAATGGGGGAAGGCACGTGCAGGAGCGTACGGCTTCTTGTACGGGCGCGTCAACGTGCCGGATACTCTTGCAGCGCGCCCGCCGCTTTTTCTCTACGTCGTCGATTCTCTTGGTTTTCGAGCGTTGATGCGGCCGGATAGCATTCGTTATGAGGAGGGGCGTACGATCACGGTGAACGGTGCCGCGGTGCGCGTGCCGTCACGTGCGGTGATGACGGACATCCGTGGCGAGGACACATTGATCGTGGAGCTCGAGGTCGAGGATGCCACAGGAACGGATACGCGTACGCCGCTGATCGAGCGAGGAGAATCCGAAGTCGCGCGTCAGCTTGCGTTTCCTTACTTCATTCAGATGAAAGGAATCGCGCGCATTCGCGGCCGGCTTGGCGGTGCTCGCGTGGAGGGGCAGGGGGTGGGATTTTTCGAAACGTATAGATAGAAGCGCGAGACGGGATGCGCGACGAGGGGCGGGATGACACGTTTGCGTCGTCTCTGCGGTACAATGCGAAGGTCTGCACTACAGCGATGCCAAGTGTGCGTTGTGAAGTGCGCCGTACGAGCACGTAAAACCTGTCCACGCCAATCAAGCCCTATGCGCCTATTCATTGTTCTGCTCGTGCTCGTGTCCCTCGCTCTCACGGCGCATGCCCAGCGTCCGGAACGGCTTTTCTACTACGTCGATCGCGAAACGTCGTACGAGAGCTTCGTTGCCAACATCGGCCAGATCGACATCGTCGGACCGCAGGTCTACAGCGTGGACAGCCTGGGCATCGTCTGGGGATCGCTCGATCCGCGCGTAAAGCGCCTTGCCGCGGAACACGATGTCAAAGTCATGCCGCTATTGGTGAATGAAGGGTTTCACCAAGCGTCGCTCCGACGCCTTCTCGCCGACACCGCGGCGCGCAATCGTGCCACGCAGTCGCTCGTAAGGCTCTGCCGCGATGAAGGGTATTGGGGAATCCAGTTCGACGTGGAGAATGTCAATATCCAGGACAAGGATCTCTTTACCAGCTGGTACAGCGAGGCGTCGGCAGCACTGCATGGAGTGGGCTGTACGATCAGCCTCGCCGTAGTGCACCGGCTAAGCGATGATGCAGGGCCAACTGTGCTTCACCGCTTTCTCCACGATAGCTGGAGGGCCGCGCACGATCTCGAGGCGCTGGCGCGGGTCAGCGACTTCATCACCATCATGTCGTACGATCAGCACACGAGCCGAACGCCGCCCGGGCCAGTTGCCAGTCTCGAATGGATGCGTGACGTGATCGACTACGCCTTACGATATGTGCCTCCTGACAAGCTGTCGGCCGGCATTCCCACCTACGGCCGGCATTGGCGCACGCAGGTGGATCCGGGGCCGGATCGCGTGCGCGCGGGAATGCAGAGCATGACCTGGTCGTGGGGATCGGCGCTGGTGGAGCGGAGCGGTGCCACCATGCAGTGGGATTCCACGGCGCAGGTGCCGTTCGCTCATTTCTCGAATGGCGGGGTGTGGGAATGGGTCTTTCTCGAGAACGCGCGGAGCTTCGAGGCCAAGCTCGGGCTGGTACGTGAAAAGAGGCTGCGCGGGTTCTCGGCGTGGGTGTTGGGAGGTGAGGACGAGGGCATCTGGGATATTCTGAAATCCATGCCGATCCGGCGTCCCTGACATAACCCGTCGCCTCGCGAATTTGGGGCGTGCCCCGACGCTGCGGTCGACGCTATACTCAAACCTCGGATCAGTGGAAACTCGGCGATGCATGTGAAGGATCTATACTCGGTTGTCGTGACCCCAAAGCTCGTTGAGTGCAAGGAATTCTACGTGCGCTGGTTCGGATTCGAGGTCGTCTTCGAAGCATCGTGGTTCGTCTACCTGGCGGCGCAGGGCGATCGCGCGTTCGGCATCGCTTTCATGGCTCCCGATCATCCATCCCAACCACCGGGGCCGGAGCGTTTCAGCGGGCAGGGCATGTTCCTCACCATCCAGGTGGCCGACGCGACGGGGGAGTACGCCCGACTGAAGGCCGCTGGGCTATTGGTCGCCTACGCGCTGCACGACGAGCCCTGGGGGCAACGACGCTTCGCTCTACACGATCCGTCAGGCATGTGGGTGGACGTGATCGAACAGATCGATCCGACGCCTGGTTTCTGGGACCCGTACCTCGGGTGAGACGGGGCACTGGAGGCTGACGCGGCGATCAGTCATTCCACTAGTTTCCGTTAGGCGACGTCCCTTTTACGACAGTGCAAGATGGTAAAGCCAAGGGTGCCGGCAAACATTCAGGCGTGGGTCGATGCTCGGCGTCGATATCACCTGTCCCACGCGCACGTCCAGATGGCACGCGAACTCGGCATGAATCCGAAGAAGCTCGGTTCTGTGGCAAATCATCGACAGGAACGGTGGAAGCGGCCCCTGCCTGAATTCATCGAAGAGCTTTACGAGCGGCGGTTCGGCAGGCGGAAACCCGAGCGCTTGATGTCGATCGAGGAACGATTGAAGGAACTGGAGCAAACGAAGACGTTGCGGCGACAGCAGCGCGCGGCAAGAAAATCGGGCAGGACCCGCGAGTCCGAAATCGCTGGTTCGAGGCCGCACGCCCTGAGCCAGGTTGCGCATACGAAAGTTGCTCGGGTGCCGGCCCAACAGGTGAACGTCGGCAGGGAGGCAGCCACGATAATCGCGTGTGGGTTGGCGCACGAATCGCGACTCATCGCGGTCGGCCCTCTGCTCTTCTTCTCCACGGAAACGGGCGACGCGTGGGTCCTCGATACGGATGACAACCTGGCGCGGTGCTTAACGAGAGACGGTGAGCGTCTGCCGACTGGCATTGTTGAGACGCCCGAGAGTTTCGCAGTCGAGTGGCGGGGGACCTACGCCCTGGACGGTGAGATGTTCGTCGTGGCTGATGATACCGGCCGCGTCAAGACGACCATCGGCTACCCGATCGAGGAGATCCGGCGCGTGACGCAACTGATGGCGCGAGGCGGGATTGAGCTTGGAGACGATCACCTCGGGTAGGATAAGCTTCAACTGGCGCGGTGCGGCTGATTTCGCCCTTGCTGGGCCAGG
Organism: Gemmatimonadaceae bacterium; assembly: GCA_041743285.1. Classification (GTDB taxonomy): domain Bacteria; phylum Gemmatimonadota; class Gemmatimonadetes; order Gemmatimonadales; family Gemmatimonadaceae; genus JALZIF01. The sequence goes on along the minus strand of JBGTNB010000186.1, from coordinate 2,415 downwards.
CAGCGCGGCGGCTACAATAGCAGATATTGGGACCCGGTTAACGTGCACGTCGGCAACTCTTTCGATGCTGAGGGTGAGATTCCTTCGGTAATGTTTCAGCTGCGACGTTTGCTCCAGTTCACGACGTTTACGCCCCTGAACCGCGCAAAGTCCTTGACGTTTGCTGTGACGAGGACCAAGTCACTTACAAACGCTATCGCGGCAATCTGACCGTCAACGTACGGAGCAGGTCGCCCGAGATCCTCGAGCCGTGCACGCTCGCGACCGTGCCAATGCGCAGCCGCCTCGTCGTATGCGAGAACCGGAAACGATGCCAGGACCACGTCTTGAAGGTAGGCCTCGAGCGTTTCACGTCGTTTGCCGCGCGGAAGCCGGTGACATCCATACGTGAGCTCGTGCCAAACCGGCGAGGCGATCGCGCATTCATGTCCGTCGGCTTCCAGGCGTTTCACGATCTCACGGTTCGGCTCTCTCGACATCGGCGAAGACACAATGCTCGTGTCCAGAAGATATCGCATCGTCACAGTGCGACCTTGCGGCCTGAGTCGACGTTTCGAATCGAATCGAAGTAGCCCTCATCAAGCCCAACTTCGTGCAGCGCGTACTCCTCCACGAATCGCTTGTACGCGTCACCGAAGCGAGCACGCTCGCTGCGAAGCCTCTCGAGCTCACGCAGGGAGATTATCACGGCGACCGGTTTGCCGCGGCGCGTCAATTCGATCTGCCGGCCGGCTTCCGCCTGGTCGACGATTGTTGGCAGATTAGAGCGGGCCTCCGCGATGGAATATCGTTTTGACATGTGTGTACTAATGTACATCAGGATGTACATTAGTGCAAGCCGCCGCCCAACTACTGCGCGCTAAACCTCGCGGACTGCATTCGCTAGGCAACTCCAGTCACCGCGAGATAGAAGTAGTGCTAAGAACTTCGCACTTCGCACTTCGTTCGTCGCGCCTGGAATTATCCGATCCCCACCTTCATCGCCTCGACGCCGTCACAATGTGCGCTGGCATGGCGAATGACACGGTGCCGTCAGCATTCACATGGCTGCTTAGCGCCTGCTCCCCGTCGGCAATGATTGCCTCCATGACGCCCTCATCCACTTCGACGCCGGCAAGCGGAAACCAGGCTCGTATGTCGGCCTCGATCATCGCGCGTAGACTCGGAAAGTGGGCCGTACCCTCCACCGTTCGGATGACGGCGGGCGTTATCCCGGCCGAGTCGAGCAGCGCCGACAGTTGCTTGCGATCGCCGAGCACGAACGGCGCCCGGAGTACGTCGGCGGCCGAGCGTCCGGAGTGCCGCTGGATCAACTCGACTTCCGTGGCGTAAGGTGGAGTGTTTTCCAGCGTGTCCCACACTGCCACCGCGAGCCGGCCACCGGGAGCCAGCACGCGCCACATCTCGCTGAGCGCGGCCTGGCCGAAGAACATCAGGGCGAACTGGCTGACGACGGCATCGAAGCTGCCGCTATCGAAAGGCAGCTGCTCGGCGACACCTTCGTCCCATCGGATCTGCGGCGCAAGCTTGGCCGCCACCGACAACATGCCCGGATTTACATCGATTCCCGTCACCGATCCCGAGCTCCCTGCCCGCCGTGCAGCTTCGCGGGCCAGAACTCCGGTTCCACACCCGACATCGAGCACGCGATCGCCGACGGCGATCTCTGCCGCATCGGCAACCCGTGGAGCCCACTCGGCGAATAGTGCGGGGACGAAATTTCGTTCATATGCAGCAGCTGCCGACGCCGCCGCAGCCGTGGGCCGTGATTTCGTCTGTGCCATGGGAGCCTGCGCATAAGCGCGCTGAGAGTGGGACCGATGCGTCGATATTGGTGTGACGCCGGTTATGCGACCCTGATCTCACTCGATGTGGTGTGTAGACGGTCACAAGGGGCATGCGTAGCGTATTTTGCGCTCGCAACGGCCGACGCAGGGTATGCAAGCAATGCGCGCCATTTGCGCTCACGTTATTGCGGGCCCAACTTGCTTGCATGGGCATGCGTTATCGAAGGGTCGCTTCAAATCTGATTCGTCTGGTCCTCGCGATTGCAATTCCGGTCGCCGTCGCGGGCTGCGGGGTCACCTGTCCAACCGTTGTCAATCCCGGCATCGTCGTTGAGGTCCGCGAGGCGGGCTCCGGGCGACCGGCGGCCTCGGGCGCTCTGGGTTTGGTCTTTCGCGGAACGGTCGTGGCGGACACGCTGCGATCTAATTTCGTCGAGAACGATTCGAGTGCAGCTACGTTGACCTCGTGGCGGATTGGTACCGGGAGGTACCGTGTCACAATCGAGCGCCCGGGGTTCGCGACATGGACGCGAGATAACGTGGAAGTTATGCCCGCCCGCGGCGACTGCGGCGGTCTTCGAACGACGTACTTGCGAGCTGACCTGACGATTGACAGTCCCTGACTCGG
>JBGTNB010000185.1:0-5131 GCA_041743285.1 Gemmatimonadaceae bacterium | reverse complement strand
CGAAGCGCCAGAGCCAGCCGCGTGCGGCGACGATCCAGGTACCGTCGACAGGCGAGGCGGCGGCATACGTGATGCCGGCGTTGAGGATCGGCAGCTCGTACCCCTCCACGTACACGTGGTGTGAGTAGCCGGTGAGCTTTGGGTAGCGATTGGTCCATTGCGCATCAGCGGCCGAAGCGGCGAACGCCGTGGCGGCGGCAACGGCGATGAGCGAGCGGAGCGCGGGGCTGCCGGTCATGGGCGAGCGGGTGAAGAGGTGGGGGACCCGGAGTGAGAGGAATCGGGAGCGAGTGGCCAAGCTACACGCCATACAGGCGCGGGGCGAGCCGAGAGAAGGAGGTGCGAGATCGGACGCACGCGGCCGTGCCGAGCCCGCTTGTGGAGATCGATGCCGGAATGCAACATGGATTCTCCTGAGGCACCAAGCCTGACACTAGAACGTGGTTGTCACTTAACAATTAGCGTGTCGTACTCCCCTTTCCGACCCATACCGCCAGCTGCCGGGGGGCACACATCTCGCTATCTCATCTGAAGCCTCGCCATGCGTGAGTACGTGACCTTGATGCGGCCTGGTGCGCGTGATCCGGCCGCTCGAGGGATGTCGTCGGGGTTTCCAACCGATCTGCTTAGCCAGTCGGCCGCCCGACTCCGTGTCCTCGCCCTGCTTTACGCGTTCATTTTCTTCATGGCCGGAATATTTCCGGCGCTGCTGACTCCGGATAACCGCGCGTTATTTCTCAGTAGCTTCAGGCAGTGGGGTCCCGGAGTTGTCGGAATCGGGGTCGCGCTGCTTCTCGCGGTCGCGATCGCCAGCAGGCGCCTTACGCTTCCAACGGTGATGAGCCTCGGCTTGGCATTCGAGATCATCAGCAGCTACGCGATAGCCGCAGCCGAGTTCGGCGATCCTGCGCAGCTCGAAATGCAGCGTGGTTTCCTTGGGCTCTCGTGGATCGCCGTCTGGGTCGTGCTGTTCACGGTCGTAGTACCGACCTCGCCGCGCCGGGCGGTGTTGGCCGCCCTGGCCTCGGTAAGCGCGGTCCCGGTCGTCATCGGGCTCATGATGGCGTCAGGCATCACCTCGCTCAGGCTGGCGCCCGAAATGTTCTTCTTCGGGCTCGTCTTCCCCTACCTGCTCGTCGTGAGCATGGCCTACGTGGGTGCCCGAGTGGTTTATCACCTGGGCACCGAGGTAAAGCGTGCGCGCGAGCTGGGGAGCTACAGCCTCGAGGAGAAGCTCGGCGAGGGTGGGATGGGGGAAGTCTGGCGAGCCCGTCATCGCATGCTGGCCAGGCCCGCGGCCATCAAGCTCATCCGAACCTCTGCCGCGGGAGATAGGCGGCTTGGCGTCTCGGAGGAGGCAATCCACCGATTCGAGCGCGAAGCGCAGGTGATCGCCCGACTCCGCTCTCCGCATACCGTGGATCTCTTCGATTTCGGCCGGACTGATGATGGCGCCTTTTATTACGCGATGGAGCTGCTCGACGGACTCGATGCAGACGCACTCGTCAGGCAATTTGGGCCTACCCCGCCCGACCGGGCCATCTACCTGCTTCGCCAGATCTGCCACTCGCTCTCGGAGGCCCAGTCGCACGGCCTCGTCCATCGGGACATCAAACCGGCGAATATCTTCCTCTGCCGATACGGTGAGGAGTACGATTTCGTGAAGGTGCTCGATTTCGGACTCGTGCGGACGGTTCGGGACGACTCTGACAAGATCTCGGCGCTCACGCGAGAGAACGCTATTCAGGGCACACCGGCATTCATTGCCCCCGAACAGGCGATGGGAACCAATGTGGACTGGCGTGCCGACATCTATGCGACCGGCTGTGTGGCCTACTGGCTGCTCACCGGGCAATCCGTCTTCACCGCCGACTCCGCGTTAGGGATGGTCATGCAGCACGCTCAGAAGGCACCTTCGCCTCCCTCGCTTCGGACCGACCTGCCGATTCCGGGGGAGCTCGAGAACCTCGTACTATCCTGTCTCGCCAAGGACCCCGCTGATCGACCTCAGTCGGCCGGAGAACTGTCACTGCGGCTGGCCGAGCTTGAAGGAGCGAATTCCTGGACCCAGGATCGGGCTCGGGCGTGGTGGTCGGCGTACCAGACGGCGCCGCAAAACGCGACAGCTGCAACAGTCGCGTTAGGGCGCTGACGCCACCACTTCGAGTCGCGCGACGAACGTGGCGTCGGGAACGCCAGCCGCCCTCGCACGAATGGTGACGTTGGTTGTTCCCGCCGCTGCGCCGGCGGTGGCGGTAAGGATCAGCGCGCCCCCCGCCGTGTTAGCGTCGATGGCCGGCGGGACGAACTGCGCCGTGACGCCGGGCGGAAGTCCCTCAATCGTCAGGTCCACCGTGCCGGCAAAGCCGCCGCTGCGGGTGACGATGACCTCCCAAGTATTGCTCTGTCCCTGGACAACCCAGACCCGATTGTTATCGGCACGCACGAGCAGGCCGATGGATTGTGAGGGTGGCGCGGCCGAGACGGTGAGGGTCAGGGGCGCCGACGCGTTGGTCACTCCAGTGCCGCTACCGGTCACGATGATCGTATACGTCCCAGGCGCGGTCGTCGCCGCCGCCGCCAGGGTGAGAACGCTGCCCGTTGTGCCCGACACCGACCCGGGATTGAACGCCGCGGTCACACCCGCGGGCTGGCCGGAGATCGAGAACGTCACAGCGCCGGAGTACCCCCCGCTTCGCGAAACGTCCACGGATACGGTGCCGCTCTGCCCCTGAACCAGCGAGAGCGCGCTCGATCCGAGCGTTAGTCCGATGGACGGAGACAGCGACGGGGACGTAATAGTCACCGACAGCGTTGCCGACCTGCTCGAGACGCCCGACCCGGTCCCCGTAATGATCACCTCGTAGGTCCCTGGGGCCGCCGCCGGGTCAGCCGTTAGGGTCAACGTGCTTGTCCCGGAGCCGGACAGGCTCAACGGATTGAGCGCGGCCGCCACCTCGTCCGGCATCTCGGTGACCGCCAGCGTGACGGCACCAACAAATCCGCCACCCCTCGCCACCGTGACATCGACGGTGCCCGTCTCGCCCTGCTCCAGCGTTATTGCGTTGGCGTCGAGTACTACGGCGATCGACGGTACGAATGGACTCACTCCCGGATCGTCATCGCAGCCCTGGAGCGACGCGACGGCGAGAGCGACAAGCGCGGCAGTGCGAACCGCACCGACGGCCTGACGCGTGAACTGTCGACCCAAGCACTGCATATGACGCACGACGAGGGCTCTCCTCCGGGAAATGCTGCCGGTCCGCCTCGAACCTTTAATCACTCGTTGCCGGGGGCAAAAGCTGTGCTACCCCCCGCCGGCAACCCTATTTTCGTTGCCGCCGCGTGGCAAGGACCTCGCGAGCCATTCGTTCGGCGGCCTGGATAGCCCCTTCGGAATGGGCGTTCTCCGTCGTGTCGCCGCCGATCCACAGTCGGCCGACGGGACGGCGCAGGTGGAGGGCCAGTGCGTCAAAGCGGCTCCGCCCTTCGGCGAGCGGCCAGTGTGCGACCGCGCGCGCATATGGAAACACCGCCGCGTCGAGAAAGTGGCGTGAGATGCCGGGGAAGAGCGAATCCATCGCGGCATAAACGCGCTCGCGGACCGCGTCGTGAGGCAGATCCATAACGGCACGGGCGAAGCGCGCATGAAGGAGGAGCGTGAACAGCCGCGGCTCCTCCGTCTCATTCTCGCAGGGGCGGTCGGCGGCGCTCGCTTCGTAGATGCTGCCGGCTGGCGAGTCGGATAGAAGGGTGAGCACGGGAACGGACTTGCCATCCACCGTCATGGTCGTGAGTGCGCAGGCCTCGGGGCTGGCCCGGATGAGGACCTTGACGTAGGAGGCCGGCCGGGTGGTCGATAGAGCCCGAAGTCGGTCGGCGTCGAGCGCCGGTTTGAACTGAATCCGGCCCACATCCCAGACCGGCATGGTAAGGAGCACCTGGTCGGCGCGAATTTCGGTGAACGCGCTATCGCCTAACAGCACGCGTAGCGTCGCGCCGCTGTCGTCCTGTGCGACAGCCACGACCCGAGCGCGAGTCACCACGCGCCCAGGCGGAATACGCGCCAGGAGAGAGTCGACGAATGCGTCGTTGCCTCCCAACACGTGGAAATTGCGTTCTCCAAAGCCGTCGGGGGTGTCGAGGAAGAGCCGCATCTCGTCAATTCCGTCGAGCGCGGCGATGCGGTCCCATTCGATCGCCATCTCCGGTTCGACGGTCACCCGAATCCACTCGGCAACCCGATGCGGGAGCGCCTGCTCCTTGATCCAGTCGGCGAAGCTCCGTTGGGTGAGCGGAACGAGGTCGTTAGGGAGCGGTTGGCCCCGCAGCGCACTTTCCGCGATCCGCTCGTGAATGGCCCACGCCTTCGCCATCCAGGCAAGGAGTGCGGTTCGCTCGCGGGCGTTGAAGAGCCGGGACAGGTATGCTTCGCGAATCTCCTCACGACTGGGCTCGGCATCGTCGGCGAACGGCCAGACGTACGGCGTGATACGGCCGTCTATACGAACGCTCGAGTGGGCGACGTCACTGTCGAGCGCGAGCCCGAGTTCGAGGAGCAACGGGTAGGCGGGGCTGCGTTCCCAGTATTCCTCCATGTGGGCTTCGCCACGAAGGCCGTCGGGCCACTCTACGGTCTGGACGCGCCCGCCCGGTCGGGGCGAGGCTTCGAGCACCAGTACTTCCACGCCAGCTGCCGCCAGGCGGTAGGCTGCGGTTAGGCCGGTCAACCCCGCGCCGACGATGGCTACCTCGGTCCGTTCGGGAAGCTCTGCGGGTTGCGCCGCGACCGGCGGTTGAGACCAGGGAGCAAGAGCGACTAGACAGGCGACAGCGAGCGTGAAACAACGGAGCATGGCGGGCCTCATTTCCATCGTGAAAAATCACACCGGAGTGGGAAGGCTCAGTAGCCGCCGAGCGCCATCATTACGCGGAGACTGATGCCGACGGCCATGCCCCAGAGGGCGAGCGTGCAGGCGCGCTTCGCCTTTGCCGGTTGGTCGTCGCGCCAGACGAAGTACATAATGGCGCCCACGAGCGGCAGGCAGAAGAAGGCGACACCGAGCGCCCCGACCTCGCCGCCGCCCGGGGCGCCCGTGCTTCTGTCGGGTACCGGCTCGGCGGGCGAAAG
>JBGTNB010000184.1:0-6447 GCA_041743285.1 Gemmatimonadaceae bacterium | reverse complement strand
ACTCTCGCCTGACGAGCAGCGGCAGCTCGAGCGCGAATATCGCGCCCGCCGGCTCGACGCGGAGGCGCTGCGCCGGGAGCTCCGGCAGAGCGGTGCCGATGTCGAATCGCTTCAGCAGTGGATTGCGCGCTTGCAGGAGCTGGAGCGCGGACGCTCGTTCGACGATCCCGAGGAGCTGGCTCGCCTACACGCGGCGGTGGTGGAGGGAATGAAAGCTTACGAATTCGCGCTCAGGCGCGCGCTCGAGTCCGGCGACGACCGTCCGCTGCTCGACGCGCGCGGCGAAGTGCCGCCCGGATTCAAGGCGTTAGTGGAGGAGTATTACAAGTCGCTGGCAAGGCCGAGGTAGTTGCGGGAGGCGGGAAGCGCGACGCGGGACGCGGGGGGACGCGGTTTGACGGTCCGACCTCGTCCCGCTTCCCTCGTCCCGCTTCCCTCGTCCCGCTTCCCGCTCCCCGCGTCGCGCACCCCTCGTAGATCATGCGTTATACACCCGCCCCCCGCGCGCACGATAGTCCTCGAACACCGACCTTGCTGCGTCACGCTGCACTCCGCGCCGCACGGTGATGCCGCGCGCCTCCAGGTAGGAATAAGACTCGTCCGTCACCGGTCCCTCGTCGAACCCCAACGCCTCGGCGTCGGCCCGGGTGGCTCCGCAAACCAGCGTCCGCACCCCACTCCATAACGTTGCGCCGAGACACATGGCGCACGGCTCGCATGAGGTGACAAGCTCGTGCGCCGGCATACCGTCGGCACCGAGGGTGAATGACCGAAGGCTGGTATGCGCCATGGCGAGCGCCACTATCTCCCCGTGCCAGAGGCTGTTCGCCATCCGCAACACGCTGTTCACGCCAACCGAGATGAGCCGTCCGGTCTGCGATTCGAACACCGCCGCCGCGAAAGGACCGCCCCAATCCCGCGCCACGTTTTCCCGCGCCAGAGCCAATACCAGTCCCATCCGGTCGTCAGGCGTGGCGTACTTCCGCTCGAAGTCGGTGATCGCGAACACCCAGACCGGATACGTGAGCCTCAGCTCGTGGTGTGGCACGATCCCCGATTCACCCAGCCGCTCATCACCAGGCATCACGACAACGACGGTACGGGATGCAGGTCGTCAGCCGGCGACCGCCCGGCTAAGGTATAGCGCTCGAAAAATTCGCGGGCGATACCCAGATCGGGTGCACTGAGCAGCGAAGTACCTATCGATTCGCAGCCATCGAGCGCCAGAACCGCCAAGTCGCGCGCGATGGCGGCGATGGCCGGATCGGAGAGCCCCGCGCGGCCGGCTAGCGCCAGCAGTTCCGGCTCGTCGTCATCCAGAAGCTCATCTGCCTGCCGTAGCGCCGCACGATCGTAGGCAATCCCGCCCAGGAGGGCGAGCGGCGCGGCGAACCACTCCGGCGCCACCGCATCGCAGCTGCGAATCTCGAACGTTCCCCGCGGACGGACCTCCGGAAAGAGCGTCGTCAGGTGGTCCTCCCATTCCACGACGCCTGCGGCGCCGCCGGCGAGATGCGATTCCATCGGTGCGTACGTACCGTCGATTCCCGGGAGAAACATCGCCGGGGCGGCGAGCGCGAAATCGCAGTAGTCGGCGACCGCATCATCCGCGGCCCGGCGTGAGCCGGTACGTGAGGGGTCGAGCTGACGCCAGCAGTGCGCGCGATAGCTGGCGTGCCCGGTATGCGATCCCGCGTAGCGTGGCGAGTTGGCGAAGATGGCGGTGATGTAGGGCGTCATCCGGTTCAGCACACGCCAGAGGCGCCAGGGTTCAATGGCGACATCGAGGCTCACCTGCAACGACGCCGTTTGGCGCATCATAAGGGCGCCGAAGGGTCCGATCGAATCGAAGTACGCCGCCATGCGCCGGTAGCGCGGCGCGTGGAGGAGCATCGGTGCCTCCTCGAGAGGATTCACCGGATCGATTCCCGCAGTCAGAAGCTCTACACCATGCGGATCGCACGCGAGGCGCAGCAGACTGACCACCTGTCGCATTCGCCCGAGCAGGGCGCTGCCGGTGGCGCAGGCAGGTGAGCTGTACTCCAGCTGCCCGCCCGGCTCGAAGCCTAACGTTCCGCCATCGCCCAGATCGAACGATGGCGTTTCCTTCGCCGACAGGCCCTCGCGCCAGCCGGCACGCATCGCCGCAGCGCGCAGGAGCTTCATCGATGTCACCGGCGCATCGCCATCGATCGGGCAGACGGCACCCGTCGCGCTATCCACGGGAATGAACTCCACCTCGGCGCCGATGTACGGCTGATCGCGGGGCACCAATGGCCGAAAGGCCCGCTCGCGCAGCGAGCGCTCGAGCGCCGTCCGACGCGCGCGACTCAGCTCCCCCTTCACGTGGCCGGCACCGCGAGAATGAGTGCATAGCCGTCCTCGTCGCGCTCATACCAGTGCGTAAGGCGGTAGCTGGCGCGCTCGAGCATCGATTCCAGACCGGCGCGGTCGTACTTGCACGAGATCTCGGTGCGAATCGATTCACCGTCGGCGAAGCGCACCGGCGGCATGCCGGGGATATGCACCGTTTGCTCCCGCGACGACACCAGGTGCATTTCGATCCGGCCGTCAACATCGGAGAAGAACGCCTGGTGCGCGAACGCGTCAGGGTGGAAATCCGCGCCGAGCTCCCGATTGAGAACCACCAGCATGTTACGATTGAACTCGGCGGTGACGCCGCCCGAATCGTTATAGGCTGCCTCGATGCGAGCGATTTCCTTTCGAAGGTCGGCACCAAGCAGAAGCGAGTCGCCCGGCCGCATCGCGGCGCGGATGCGGGTCAGCAGCCGCACCGCCGCCATCGAATTGAAGTTGCCAATCGTGCTGCCAAGGAAGGCGAACAGAGCAGGGCGCGGCATACCGGCGGGCGGCGCAAATCCGGCGGTGAGATCGGCCACCACCGGTGTAATCGTCAGGCTCGGGTACTCGCCGGCCAGCCGGGCTGCGCTGTCGGCGAGGAACGATTCACTTACATCCACCGGGGCGTACATTTCCGCGGAACCGTGTGCGACCATCGCGTCGAGCAAAATGCGCGTCTTGTCGGCACTGCCGGCACCAAGCTCGACCAGCGCGCGAGCTTCGGTCGCCCGCTCGATCTCCGCTGCCCGCGCGTGCAGTAGCGCGCGCTCCGCTCGGGTCAGGTAGTACTCTGGGAGTGCGGTAATCGCCTCGAACAGCTCCGACCCGCGGTGATCATAGAAGAATTTCGGAGACAGCTCCTTCTGCCGGCGCGACAATCCCTCCCGCACTTCGTCCAGCATCCCGGAATTGCGTGTATCGCGCATCGGATCAGCCATGATGCTCCTGGCGTACTGCATTGAGATCGCGAATCGAGCGTCGCGCGTCGCTCATCCCGCGCTCCTGGCGCAGCGAAATCCGCTGAAGATCTGACGACGAATCGGGTAGTCCCAGTTTCGAAAGGTGGTGCGGATCGCGCCGGGGCGAGTAGCCCACGATCCGCCGCGCAGCACCTTGTACTCGCTGCCGAAGAACGTCTGCGAATACTCGGCGTACGGAAAGGGAGTGAATCCAGGATACCCGTCGAAGTCGGTCGCCGTCCACTCCCAGACATCGCCGATCATCCCGTAGCAACCGATCGGAGACACGTTATGCGGATAGGACCAGACCGGTGCCACGTCGAACGCCAGCTGGTCGACGTTGGCAAGCTCGGGCGACGGATCCTCATCGCCCCACGGATGCGCGCGTGTGGAGCCAGTCGACGGATCGAATCTCGCGGCCGCTTCCCATTCCATCTCGGTCGGGAGTCGCTTGTTCGCCCACCTGGCAAAGGCTTCGGCTTCGTAGTAGCAGACGTGACAGACAGGGCGCGCGGAATCGATAGGCGCCTGACGGTTCATTACGCGGCTGGACCAGCCGCCGCTTGATTGCTCCCAGTGCTGAGGCGCGACAAGCCGTGCCTCGGTGCGCCATGCCCAACCCGCTTCACTCCAAAGCTCACGGCGATCGTACCCGCCATCGTCGATGAAGCCGGCGTACTCGCCGTTGGTCACCGGAGTGGCATCGATCCAGAACTCGGGCAGCTCCACCTGATGCGCTGGGCGCTCATTGTCATAGGATGCAGTGCGATCATCGGTGCCAAGAGTCACCGTGCCGCCGGGGAATCGTACCATCGCCCCCGGCTGGTGATCGCGCGTTGGTCGCGGCGACTCCCACCGTCGCGGGGCCTGGTAAGGCCCGCCGGTCTTGAGCTGGAGGGTCTGGAGGATCGTTTCGTTATGCTGGTACTCGTGCTGGGCGACCATCCGGTAAACATATCCGTCCCGGAGCAGTGGATTGTCGCTGTCGAAGTCGGTCTCCTCCAGCAAGGCAAGGACGCGTGAGCGGATGTCACCGGCCATCGCGCTCCATTCGTCGAGTGCCGGGAGCGGCAGCTCGGCGCGCGTACGGCGGGGATGCTCGAACGGATTGTACATCCCTGGCATTTCGGAGAACTCGATAGGTCCGGCCAGATTCCGGGTGAGCCACAGTTCCTCGAAATGCGCGATGTGACCGAGGTCCCACAGGATAGGGCTCATCAGCACGTCGTGCTGGGTACGCAGGTCGGCGCTCGTGAGTGAACTCACGAGAAGCAGGGTGCGCTCGCGTGCTTCGGCGAGCAACGCTGAGGCACCTTCGCGAGTCAGTGCGCCGATTGAAAGAACCGCCATGCGTACTCCCGGTAAGAGGGACTGAACTGAATCCTGGCTCGACAAGCTCTCGTCATGGCCGGATGGGGGCCAGCCACCTGCAGCGCCGGACTGTAATGCAATCATCGGCCCCAGCTATTCCAAGGGTGTTGCACATCCCCCGATTAGGAGGTGGCGCCGATGAAGGCTCAGTGTATTCTCCGCCTATGCAACGCTTTTGCGCGTCGTTTTGCTTCCGGGATTGGTGGCGGGAGTGCTTCCGAGGAAGGATATCCTCGGCACGAATGGCGATGGCCGCCAGCGCTGTAGCACTCACCGTGGGCGCGTGCCGAAACGTGCCGGAACCGGCGCATGCTCCGGCGCCCGCACCCGCCGCGCAGAATCCTTCGCCGATGGTGGAGCGGACGCGGGAGCACTCGCGTCTCGACACCATCGCGCCAGATGGAGAACAATTTACGATCACCGGGGTTCTGCCTAGCCCAATCGTCGTTTTCGTGGCTCCAAGCGCCGTGGACGCCGAAGCGGGGCTGCTTGTTCATTTCAACGGCGCACCATACGTCGCCAGGCACGCGGCCGCCGCGCAGCGCCAGTCGGTAGTGCTGGCCGCGGTACACCTCGGTGCTGGTTCCGGGGTGTACGAGCGCACGTTCGCCGAGGCTGGAGTACTTTCCCGGATCAGGGCGGCGGTAGCTGATTCGCTGGCCGCGCGGCTGGGTGGCGAGTGGCCGCTGCGCCGAGTATTCCTGAGCGGTTTCAGCGCGGGATATGGCGCCATTCGCGCCATACTCGGCCATTCGGAAGATGCTGCCGAGGTGGAGGGCGTGCTTCTTCTCGACGGATTGCACGTGAGCTACGTCCCTGAGCGCACTCCTCTGGCGAGCGGAGGGGTACTCGACACCGCGCGTCTCACACCGTTCATCGACTACGCCCGCAAGGCGGCTGCCGACCCGCCAGTCGGACGCATGGTGGTCACCCATTCCGAGATCTTTCCCGGTACCTTTGCGAGCACCACCGAGACTGCTGACAATCTGCTGGCCGGTCTCGGAATCCGGCGCACGCCGGTGCTGGAGTGGGGGCCGGGGGGAATGCAACTCCTGAGCACCGCCCGGAAGGGGCGCTTTCTGCTGCTGGGATTTGCGGGAAATACCGCGCCGGATCACGTAGACCACTATCACGGCATGGGCGAATTTCTGGACCGGCTGCTCCGAATCGACGTACGATGACGCAGGATCCTCGTAAAGGACGATGACACAGTCCGCTGCGCGCCGCATCTTGCTTGCCGACGCCGACGCATTCTTCGTGGCCGTCGCCCGAATGTCCGATCCCGAAGGGATAGGCCGGGAGCCGTTGCTCATCGTGGGCGGAACGCGGGAAAGCCGCGGCGTAGTATGCTCGGCATCCTATGAGACACGCTCCTTTGGCGTGCGCTCGGCCATGCCTATCGCTCGAGCGTTACGACTGTGTCCCGACGCGGTGTGCGTGCCGGTGCCTCGCCGGGCGTGCGGCGAGATGAGTCAAGCCATTCGCGAGGTGCTCGAACGGTTTTCGCCGGTAGTGGAGGGGGCGAGCATTGACGAGTGGTATCTGGACCTCGGTGGCACCGAAACGCTGTACCGGGGTGAGCCGCTCGCGACGACGGCGATGCGGATCCGAGGGGCGGTGCGCGATGCGACGTCCCTGTCCGTGTCGATAGGCGGTGGCACGTCCAAGCTCATCGCGAAGCTGGCGGTGGAGCATGCGAAGCCGCGGGCGGGAGGTGGTGGCAATGGAGTGCACGTCGTGCCGGCCGGGTCCGAGG
>JBGTNB010000183.1:0-3983 GCA_041743285.1 Gemmatimonadaceae bacterium | reverse complement strand
GGCTGTTGATCGCGGCCTCAAAGGGGGCCACTTTCGCGGCGAGAAGGGGGCCAGGTGGCGCGCTCAGGGGTTGGAGTCCGTGAGCCAAGGTGGTGAGAGGTGAGCGGCCTGGCAGAGGTCCAGCGCGGCGGCATGGAGGGAGAGGCGGCGGGCGGCGGCCCAGAGGTCGAGTTGATTTCCCTGGGAGCCGCAGACGAAGCAGCGATAGACGTGCTTCTCGAGATGGGCTGAGAAGGGAGCCGATGCGCGGCGCCCGACTCGCGTGAAGGAAGTGGCTTGCGAGTCGCCGTGCAGTGGACAGGGACCGCGGACCTGGGCGCCGCGGACGTGCGTCGGCTGGAAGCCCAGCAGGGACAGCACCTCTCTCAGAGAGATGCGAGCCCGCAACTGGCGATAGTCGATGCCAGGCATGGCACGGCGCTGGGCCTTAGCTGGCGGCTTTTTTGTCGGCGCGCTGGGCCCGGTGGGCGCGGTACGACTGGCCGTTGATCTTCATCAGCAGGGCCCCGTCCACCACGCGGTCCAGGAAGGCCATGGCCAACGGCGGATCGCCCAGGTAGTCGCCCCAGTGCTCGAAGTCGATGTTCGTGGCCAGGGCCGTTGCGGCGTGGCCGTTGCGGGCGTCGATTACCTTGTAGAGCAGGTTGGCCGCTTGCGGGCACTCGCTGCGCTCGATCTTGTCGAAGCCGAATTCGTCCAGGATCACCAGATCGAAGCGAGAGTAGTACCGTGTCCGCTGCGGCAGCGTCTGATCGGCCAGGGCGGCGGTGAGATCACGCAGCAAGTCCGCGCTGGTCGTATAACGCACGCGATAGCCCAGGACACAGAGCTGTCGGCCAATCGCCTGCAAGAGGAAGCTTTTTCCAACGCCGCTTTGACCTACGAAGACCAAGTTGTCCTGTCGGCGGACGAACTCGCCGCTGGCCAGGGCTTCGATCTGCAGGCGGTCGATGGCTTGGGCGTTGAACTGCCAATCAAAGTTCTCCAGCAGACAGACGTCGCGGAAGCGCGCTTCGCGGATGCGGTGTTCGATGGCTCGCTCGCGGCGCTGCTGGGCTTGCTGGCCGATCAAGAGCCGCAGGAACTCCAAGTGAGAGAGGCCCTCCTGCTCGGCGCGGCGCAGCGTCTGGTCGAAGTCCTCGGCCGACAGGGGAATGCGCAAGGCCGCGAAGTCCGCCAGGATCTGCTCGCGCTGCGTAGCGCCCTGGGCGGCCCGGTCGGCCTTAGCTCGGCGCGGGGGCTGTGTCTTCGCCGCGGCCTTGGCGTGGAAGCGCGTGGGGCGCGGGTGGGATGGGCTCGTGCGTCGGGGCTTGCTCATCGGTGGGTTCCTGGGCGGTGGACGGCTCGAACCAGAGTTGTTGATAGGCGGCCGGCGGGCGCGGCGGCGTGGGATCATCCGTCAGCAGCCCGCGGAGGTGCTGCCGCTGCTCGTCGGCCAGATGCTCCAGGGCCGTCTTGGGACGGGCCTGCACGGCCAGAATGCGTTCCACGGACGAGAACGCGAAGGCGCCGAAACGGCAGGCCCGCTCCAGCGCGGCCAGGAAGTCCGACCGGCGATAGATCCCCAGCAGGGCCAACACGCGTTGCGCCTGGTCCCAAGGGCAGCGCTGCGTCTTGAGCAGTCCTTCCAGGAAGTTCACCGCCGCATCCCCCAGTTCCTGGAACTGCTGCCGCAGTTGCTCGCGACGCTGCCGCAGATCGCGCGGCGGCAGGTGCTCGCGGGATTGGCACTGCTGCCCGCTCACACCGCGAGGGAAACGTCGGTGGCGCGCCAGCTCGGCCAGGTGCGGACCATAGATCACGACTTCGTCCTCGGTGATCTTCAAGGGCAGGACCGCCCCAGGGTGTGTCTTGTCCCAGGGAATGGAGTAACGGTTCTTGGCGTAAGAGACGAAGCCCTCCACGTCCACCGTGCGGTAGACCACCTCGACCACTTCGTAGGGCGTGGGAGGCAGCTCGATCAGGTGCGGCCGTTCTGCGGCGTGCCGATCGATCGGCCGCTGCTTCGTCTGGCGGTGCACGCGGACGTCGGCCACTTCCGCCAGCCACCAGGCGGTGACTTCGTTGAGATGCTCCAGCGAGCGGAAGGTGCGGCCGTTCAGCAGGCTGGTCTCTACATAATGGAAGGGCCGCTCCACCTTGCCCTTCGTCTCGGGCCGCCCTGGCCGGCACGCCACCGGCCGATAACCGTAGTGCGTGGCGAAGGCCAGGAACCGCGTGTTGTAGATCGGCTCGCCGTCCTCGTAGCGCGCCACCACCACCTTCATGTTGTCGTACAGGCAGGTGGCCGCCACGCCCCCCAGGTGCTGGAAGGCCCGCACGTGCTCCCGCAGCGTGGTCTCCAAGTCTTGCGACTCCACGAACCGCAGATACTGCCGCCGCGAATAACCCAGCACGTAGCTGAACAGGTTCACCCGCCGGCGGCCTTCGTGCGTGAACTCGAGGTCGTACACCGAGTAGTCCATCTGGCCCTGCGCTCCAGGGGCCGTCTCGAAGCGCTCCACGAAGCCAGGCCGCGCGGGCGGGCGCAGTCCCCGCACGCGCTGCCGCAGGATCGTGTAGCCGCCGCGGTAGCCGTCGCGCCGCAGCTCTTCCAGCAGCCGCTGCACGGTCATGTGCGGATAACGCCGGAGCCACTCCTGCAGCTTCGCCTCGTAATCGGCCAGCAGGTTGGCCCGCGTCCCAGGCGGCTCCTGCGGGGGCGCCCGGCTGGCTTCTCCCCGCTGCCGTTGGTGTTTCACCAGCACGCGCTCCACCGCCCGCCGCGAGATCCGCAGGTCCTCCGCGATGCCGCGACGCGACTGTCCGCCCCGCCAGCGCCGCACGATCTCGTGACGCAGCTCCTCGTTCATGGCAGGTGCAGCTCCCGCAAGAAGTCCTCGACCTGTTCGCCGACCGTGGCGGCTTGGGTCTGCAGCCGCTGGAAGCCGCCGTGCAGCACTCCGCGATCGCACAGCCGCAGCTCGCCGCGACCCCGATGCCGCAGCCAGTTCTCGATCCGCGCCAGTTGGTCCAACAGCGCCGCCAACTGCCGGTTCACCCGGTTGCCCGCCACGCTCAGCCGCGGGTCCCAGGGCCGCGCTTCCGTGCCCGAGACTTCTCGCAGTGCCTCGCGAGGCTTGGCCAGCACGAATTCCTGCTTCTCCCGCGTGCCGGCCGACAGCAGCAGATCGACCACCCCTTGCAGCTCGCCGGCCGTCAGCGACTCGCGCCGCACCACGGAGAGGGCCTGCACCTGGTTGCCGGCCGGCAACCGCACCAACTCCCGCGCCTGCGTGGGCGAGAGCAGCCCCAGCCGCAAGTCCGCCTTGGCCGGCTCGGCCAGCTTCTCCACCAAGGCCAACCGCCGGCAGACCCAGCTCTTGTGCCGACCCAACAGCTCCGCCACCTCGATCTGGCTCAGCCCGTCCTCGCGGACCAGCGCATGCACCAGCCAGGCCTCTTCCCATTCCTGCGGCCGGCGATTCATCTGGTTGAGCGTGAACGCCGCGGCCTTCGCACTCCGCTCGTCCACCTCGATCCGCCGCGCCAGCAACATTCCAAACCCCCGCAGCCGCCGCGCCGCCGAGAGCCGCTTGAAGCCGTCCAGCAGCACGGCCGCCTCGTCGCGCAGACAGACCACGATCGGCGACACCTGGCCGTAGCGGGCCAACGACCGGGCCATGGCCTGTTCATCGACCGACAGCGCCAGCCGATACCGCCGATAACGCTCGTCCAGCGTCTCCAAGGGCAACGCACGCAGTTCGCCAGCCGGCCAAGGGGTCATGGCAGCGATCTCCGGCCGCACGCACGGCGGCGGCCTGAAGACGTAAAGGATCCGAACCAAAGCCTCTTCTCTGCCCTTTCTCTGAACCCGTACTGTCCTCGTCGAGGCGGCACGATAGAAACAGATGGTGGCCTCGTCGATATGCGCCCCTCTCGTCAGCCGTCGTCCGCCGCTCGCCGCCGCCAGAGCCGCTGCCCGCGCTGCCGCCTCGCCCAGC
>JBGTNB010000182.1:0-19909 GCA_041743285.1 Gemmatimonadaceae bacterium | reverse complement strand
CGGTGTCCTGGTCAAACGCTATAGCGATCCGCTCTATCGGCACGCGCTCGGCATGACAGGGAGTCCGGACGTGGCCGAAGACATTCTTCAGGCTTCGTTCATCAAGGCGTTTCAGCACCTCGGGGAGGTCCACGGCCGGTTTGATGCCTGGGTTTTCCGGATCGTCGCGAACGGCTGTAAGGACTGGCTGAAGAACATTCGGCGGACCCATCTCAGCTACGACGAAGACGACCAGCCCTCCTCGTTCTCGATGCCGGACGAGGATCTCGATCGGACGGAGCTGCGCACCGATCTGGATGTTGCACTCAGCGCGCTTCCGGCGTCACTTCGCGAGGCGTTCGTCATGAAGCATGTTGAAGGGCGTTCGTATGAGGAGATGGCTGATCTTTTGGGAACAACCGTAGGGGCTCTGAAAATGCGCGTACACCGCGCGCGGGAAGCGCTCCAAAGCTTGCTAGAGGAGAAATACGCGTGATGCTGTACGACGATATGAACGAGCATCCGGAGACGTCCGGCCCCGCGCCTCGGCGCGAGCGTGCGTCGAACCCGCCCAAGGAACGTGAGGTGGAGATTCCGATCCCCCGGCGCACGACGCCGGCCTCGGTTCACGCCTGGCTCGATGGGGATCTGCCCGAAGCGGCAGTGCGTCGCGGCGATACGTCGCGCGACGTGGAGTTCTGGAACAAGTTGAACCGCGACATAACCGTGCGCCGGCAGATGCAGACCCCGGCCTACGTCTATGACAAGATCATGGAATCGCTTCCCGAGACGACACCAGGGATGGCGACTTCGTGGTTCCGCAAGCCGTTCGGGATGACACCGGTAATGGCAATCGGTGCAGCTGCCTCGATCTTTGCCCTGGGTATCGCCATCGCGATGTACGTGAGATAAGGCGAGCAGCGACACTGGATCAGGGTGAGGGCAATTCCAAAGAGGCGGCCGTTCTCAGGCGAGAACGGCCGCTTGGCCATCCACCAAACTATGATTGGTGCCCTTGCGCAGGCTTCTCCCGTGCCTCTTCAGGATGCGGCTCGAGACAGAGCTTCGACTTGACCGCAACCTGGCGAAACGAGGATCCGGACAACCAGCGAGCCGCCTTGCGCGTGGGAGTTTCGTTGCAGACTCAGCCGGATCCGTTAACAGCTGCTGGCGCGGGACTCCACTCCAGGAGGCTCGCAAGGCGCCTTACGGTATCAAAAACGCGGGATTCCTGTCGTTTCTCGCCCTTACCAGAACAGCCGCGGTGGCTCGCCCGGCGCTCATGGCAATGATGTCACCATCTTCCGTTCGAGCTCCCTCGACTGCAAGACACAGGAACGCTACGCAGGCCGGGTCCGAGATGACGCGGTCGCCTGACGCGACGAGCGTCGGTTCTCCGCCGGACGATGGAATCCGCATTACACGCGGCTGGTCAAGCAGCGCAACGTAAAGCACGCCGCGACCATCCGCGCTCCACGTTGGAGCGAACGCACCGCCTGCCTCGTGCGACAGCTGCACCGGCTGTCCTGAAATCGTATCCAAAACGAACACCTGCGAGGTGATCGTGCGCGTCGAGGTGAATGCGATTCGGTCTCCGGACGGACTCCACGCGGGCGAGCCTTCGGGAGTGAAGGTCGGTGATCCGCTCTCGAGTGGGCGAAGATTCGCTCCCGTGACATCCATCAACCAGATCCGCGGCGTTCCGCTCCGGCTGCTCACGCGAATGCGATCGTCGTCCCGGCGGGATCCAGTGCGGGTTCACCATCGGACGACGCGTCGTTCGTCAGGCGCTGCTGGTCGGCGAGATAGAGATCGCCAATGTAGATCTCGGAGTTTCCATCGCGCCGCGACGCGAACACGACCCGCCCAGCCGCACTGTGCGGTTGGTCGTCTTCGTGATTGATGCCGGAGAGTCGCTCAATGTTGCCGTGGTCGAACAGGTACAATCCCGGCACGCCGTCGCTGTCGGATGCGAAGACGAAAGGTGGAACTTCGAGTGTTCCCGGTCGGGTTGAATCCGAACATCCGGCGATGATTGCCGCGGCAGCCGGCATGACGGCTGCGCCCATCCGGCGCAAGAGGCCCGCGCCCGCGCGCATCATCGTTCGCGGCGACCCCTCGGCTATCACGCTCGCATAGCGGAACATCCGATTGGCCGTGACGCGGTTGCGCGGCAGGATGGCGAATGCGAGGCGTGTGCGTGCGACGCGGCGCACAGTGCGCCAGGCATTGCGACGCGGCTCCGGTGCGAGGGGTTGGAGTGCGTGCGCCGCCGACAGGAGCGTCTCGAAAACCACTCGCCGGGAACTTGACTGCGTGTACGACAGCACCGCGTCCGCCGCGACTTCGTGGGTGAACAGCGACGCAACATCGAGAATGTCGCGCAACCTGTAGTGCACCATCCAGTTGAGTCCGGCCGCATGCTCGAGCGTGTGCAGCACCATGTTCGTCGGCGACGGGATCTCGATCGGCTGGCCGTCGAACGCTTCGATCCGCGTGTCGAGGAGTATTGCGTCATCCAGCGCGAGCGCGGTGTCCGACAGTCGGGTATGGATCTCGATGCCTAGCGAGCCTCTACGTGTCAGCGCGGACAGGTGATGCGGATAGGGCAGCCCCGAGTTTCGGTAGCCTAGCTCCGTCTGGAGCCGGCGGTGAAATCTCGCGGCATCCGAAGGGGCAACCAGCAGGTCGATGTCTGCCATCGATCGGGTGCCCGGCAGTTCTCCCCCGAGCAGCCGCGCCGCGCCTTTCAAAGCGAGCACGCGAATGCGATGCGCGGCAGCGAGTGCCGCGACTTCGCGAAGTGCCTCGTGGGCGAGGGCCGCACGTCGCAGTGCGGCGCCCGTCGAATCGCGCAGCAGTCGGCGGAGCGGTGGTGGAGCGTGTTCCCGCAGCCCGGCCAGGCACAGTGCGCGATCGACCTGCGCGCCGCACCCCTCGAACTCCATTACGCGTTCCCAGGTGGAATGGCACGCCTCAAAGGCAACGCGCCGCTGGTCTACGCGCGTAGGTCGTCCACGCAGCACGTCCACAATGAAGTCATAGACGGCGATGCTATGCACCATGAGAAAGGAGCTGGGTGTACGCACCAATCACGTCCAGGGCGTCGGCGACCGGTGTGCCGTCCACGGTGACCCAGGCATGCGCGTCGAACGTGTTCGATGTTCCCGCGACGCCGAGCACGAATCGAGGATGATGGCCGTGTTGTCGCAACATCGCATACAGAACGAGCGACCGGGTCAGGCAGCTACTCGACCACGGTCCGCTGCCGTGCGAGAGCCAGCGACGAACCCGGTTCGCGAGCTGAACGGGCGTGCGAGGAGAGATAGCTACTCTCGGCCACCTATCGCACAGCGCGAGCGCGGTTGCCAGCGGGAGCAGGCGTAAAGCCAGCGGCACGAGAAGCGTCGCCAGGACCGCGAGCAGGCGTTCAATCCAGCGGGCGATCATTCCGGTTGCGCAGTGATGAGCGCTTCACGCGTCAGGTCGCAAAGCAGCGTGGACACGGCGTTGCCGGCGACGTTCTGGTCAACCTCGTAGTCGTGAACGAGGTGCGCAACGATCTGTCCGACGGGACAGTCATCCTCCAATAGACGCCAGATGGTCGCGCCGGTCTCGTTCAGCGAGTAGTAGCGTTTGGTGCGCATGTTCAACACCACGGCACCGTCTTCCAGCATGGCAGAGGCGGAGTCGGGCGAAACGGCATAACGTTTCACGGGAGTGCCTTCGTCAGCTCGCGCGCGATCGTGTGCAGCTCGGCGCGCGTGTGGGCCAGGCGGAAGCTGGGAAGCGCGGCGGCGCGACGCAGGGCTTCGAGATGGGAGCGAGCGTAGGGATCACCGAGGATCACCCATGGAGACTGACGAACCAGGGAAGCGAGTGCCTCAACGGGGGCCAGTCGAGTAAGCGCGTACTGGCCTGCCCGCCGGATGAACACCAGCGCCGCCACCTGCGCGGTGCGAGCGTGCCGTACATCCACGAGCACACGCCGCCTCGCGTCGGCGGTCAATACCGGAAGTGCGCGCAGATCCGGAAACTCGGAGGCGAGTGTTCTGCTCACCGCGAGCGGGTCGCGCCAACCATGGGCGCGCACGCAGGGGCCGGCGACCTCGATCACCACGCCATCGTCGCCGAGTATCCTCCATCCGGATAGCGCGAGCGCATAGGCGAGCGTCGACTTGCCGGAGCCGCTATCCCCGCACAGCAGCCAGGCCCTGCCCTCGTGGTCCACCGCGCCTGACGCATGCACCAGGTATCTACCGCGCTGGCGAAGCCTGACGATGGCACCGGTCCGTGCCAAGTCGCGGCGGACGGAAGGAGAGGCCTTTGCATAACCGGCGCCGCGCATGAGCCGCCCTGCACGGACCCACATTCGTGCATCTGCGTTGCGGTGCGTGAGGCAGAGATCCGTGCCCGCTGGGGAAGCATCGACCTCACCCCAGCGCCACGCCACGTCCCCAGCGATCATGCCGGCACCTTCGCGAGCGCTGCCCATGAATGATTGGAGAAGTCGGCCAGGAAGCCGGTCTGCCCGTGCCGGCGCGCACAACTCATGCACGGGTAGTCATCCAGTGCATCGTGGCGGCCAATCTGGTGCAGCCGATCGGTCTCGGCGGAGAATTCGGCGTAGGCCGACGCGCTGCGAGCGAACACCGTGCCCAGAGATTCGACCGTCAGGTCCCCGAGCATCGGCTCTACGCCGGTGCCATAGCGGGAAAGCTGGCAGCAGAAGGGCACGCGTCCCCGAGCATCAACGTAAAGTTGCCGCTGCGCCATCGTGTTACATCGCGGCCTGGGATGCGGAGCATACGTGCCGTAATCGAGCCCGATGGGAGTGGTGCTCATCGCGGCAAGGCCTCGGACTTCCCACGAGACCACGTTCCACTCGTGAGGGGAGAGGTCGCTGTCGTCAAGCGCCGTCTCCGGCGTCGGCTGCGGGAGAATGAAGTGAAACTCCGCGACGCCGAGCTGGTTGGCGAGGGCTACCGCCTCACCGAGTTCCGCACGGCTTTCCCGTGTCACGACCATGGACATCTCCGCCCGGATCCCCCGACTCAGCAGAACGGCCGCGGCGACGAGTGCCCGCCGAAAGCTGCCGCGACCGCGTTGATGGTCGTGCGTGCGCTCGCGTGCGCCGCTCAGGCTGATGCGCACGAATGTGGGCCGGTGACGAAGCAGAAGCGGGAGGTGGCGCGGAACCAACCAGCCGTTCGTCACGAAGCGATAGGGAACTTTCCGCGCGGCGAGCTCCTCAACCGCTTCAGGGAAGAGCTCCGACGCAAGCGGTTCGCCCCCGGTGAACACGACGGCCAGTGGGCTGAACATCTCACGTGCCTCGTCAAGTACGCGGCGGAACAGCGTTAGGTCGAGATGGTCAAGCTGCGACTGCTGCGAGCCCCGAATACAGTGCGTGCAGTGCAGGTTGCAGAGATTCGAGAGCTCGAAGCCAAGATCCAGCGGTTCTCGAGACATGCCGCTAGGGCTGTGTCACGCCGATCTCATAGAGGACGTAGTCCCAGACCGACGTGTTGCCGAGCAGGCTCACGGCCGCGGCGCCTGTTCCCGCCGGTCCGAAGTAGAAGCCCTGTGGATAACCAGCGATAGGCGGGGGAAACTCGGTGTAGTTCTTGTGGATTCGCCGTACCCCGTCGATCCAGAGCACCACGCTGTCCGATGCAAATTTCCTGATTCGATAGGTGTGTAGGGAGTTAGTGGACACATTGACCTGTCCCGGCTGAAATGCGAATGATCCGGTGAGGAAACCGGCCTGTAAGCTGGTCACGCCAACAGCAATGAACTTGACACGGTCGGCCATGCCGAACGACACTTCTGGGCCAGTCAGGGGCGGCAGGCCGCCCGTTCGAAACCGCGCCTCGGAGTACGCGCTCGCGGTGGTAGCGAGCGAGTCAAACCGGAGGTTCACGAGCCTTGCATTCGCCGGTGTGGTAATCGTTATCATCCCCGGTGTTGGCGTGTTGATCGAGGTGGTGGGTGACCCCACAGACGTAAACATCCAACTCGGCTCGCTGCCGACGATAGGCAGGGAGTCGGCCGGGTAGTCGACCTTCCAGCGGTTTTCGTGCGGTGGCGGCCAGGCCGCATTCACCAGAACGTCGAACTGAAACGCGGTGACTTGGTTGTCAGCCTCGAAGATCCACGTCATTCGAGTTAGGGTCGTATCGCTACCAGCGCCTGCCGCACCGGGGCGCTCGGGCCAGTACCAATATCGCTGCTCTGGGGCGCTGAACGCGTAGATCCCATGCTGATTCACGACCTGGACGGTGCACGCCGGGCTGCACGGCGCCGATGTGCCGGTCACCGTCGGTCCGGCGGTGACGAACACGAAGATGCCCAGTATGTGCACTGGCGGCCCAGCCTGTTCGTCGCCGATTGGGTGCGCGAGGAGGTTTCGAACGCCGACGTTAGCGGTGTAGCGCTTCTTTCCCGGCGTCGAGGGGCTCACGGCTACGGGGGAGTTGTAGATCCGCGCGGTAACGCCCTGATTCCCGTAGATCGCGGCGCTTATGTCCCGTCCGGCGTCGAGCGATGCGGAGGTCGAGGCGATCGGCTCGAAGGTGAGCGTTCCCGCGATGACATCGACCGTGCCGCGCATGTGGGCAGCGGGCAACGGGGCTGGAGCAGCGGACGTCGGCGCGGTGCTGGACAGCCTGTCGTGGCAGCCCCAAAAAGCAAACGCCGCGAGAGTGATCGCCAGGGGCGTCGTGGCATTCACGGGCAGAACCCCTGGCTGCAGGGAATATCCTGCGGGTCGCTGTTGCGCGGGTCACCCGGCGGGAACCTCAGCGGACCCTGCGGTTGATGTTGAAACTGGGTGGTTGCCGTAAACGAGTCATGCTTGGTGAGACAGGGCTCTACCCATGGCTTCCGCTCACAGGGCAGGTCGCTATTCGAGGCAGAACCTGTCACTGGCATCCCTCGCTGCAGACGATGACCTGGCGCCGCTGATGCCAAGCGCCTGTGACGCTCGCTTCGAGTGGTATACGGCTTTCGAAGCGCAACTATTAAAGGAAACTAATAATCTCGCACGGAAATGCCGTGCTCAACCTTGTAGCGTCGAAATGACCCCCTCCAAACCTCTGGCTCACTTGTTATCGCGGTAGCACAGAGTTTAGTGCGTTGGGCGCGAGTATCGCGCTCGTGAAAGGTGCGCGCCTGGCTCCGTGCGTCGAGCCGAAGCACAGCATGCTGCAATCCAATCGTTCGCGGCCTGTAAAGGCCTCGGATGCTCAGGGGCCTACTGGCCGGGTGAGAATTACCAGCGCTACGCTATCAGCGAAGAAATCGTTGACTCTTCCCGCGTCGGTGAAGCCACCGCTGCGGAGTTGACGAGCCAGCGGCGCGAATATCGCATCGTCAGGCAGTTCGGCGACCGCCAGCCTTCCGCCGTGCGACCATGTGAGCGCGAGCGCCCTCTCCAGAACGTCGAGACAGTGATCGTCTCCGCAGATGAGATGTACTCGCCATGTGCCGTGGCCGCCGGCGATGTGCTCGACCATCGCCATTGCAACAGGCTGACCTTCGTCAAGCTGAACCGTAAGTTGCAGCGACTCGTCGCCGGCGAGCGCCGCCTCGAGCTTCTCGTGGAGTAGCTCTCCTCCGAACGGCGCGGCGAGGAAGGGCGCGGCGAGGGAGCGGAGTTCTTCATGAGTGAAGGCCGCGCCGGTATGCGTAGGCATCATCCTACAGCGACCAGGTTGTCGGCGACCGGTCCCACCGGTGCTGTCCTAGACGACCGCGTAGTTCCGGCGAAAGCGCTCGCCCGTCGCTCACGCCGAGGTTAGCCCGCACGTGCGGGATGGATCTCATTCCGGGAATGACGGTGCTCACCCGCGCGTCGCTCAGGATGAATCGCAGCGCCAGTTCCGGAAGCGACATCCCGCCGGGGACGAGCGGCCGCAGCGCCTCCACGCGCTCGACGGTGGGAGCGAGATTCTCGGGTCCGAAATAGATCCGGCGGAAGTCGCCCTCGGGGAACTCCGAATCGATAGTCAGGTTTCCGGCGAGCGATCCTTCATCGAAAGGCACGCGTGCGATGACGGCGATATCCAGCTCCTCGCAGAGCGGAAAAAGCTCGTCCTCGGGGGACTGATCGAAGATGTTGTAGATCACCTGAACGGCATCGACATGACCGGTGCGCAGCGTATCGAGACCGTTCCACGGCTCCCAGCGGTTGACGCTGATCCCGACGCCGCCAATCAGCCCTTCGCTTTTCAGGTAGTTCATCGCGCGCCACCAGCGATCGTCATGGGCCCAGGCGTCCTCCCAGACGTGGAATTGCAGCAGATCGAGCTTGCGGATACCGAGATTTCCTAGCGTGCGTTCGGCATACTCCCGAATGTGGTCGGGGGGGAACACCTCGTCCAGAGGCATGCCGCGCTCGGACGGCCATTTCCTGTTGCGGGGCGGGATCTTGCTGGCGGTATAGAGACGGTATTCAGGATGGGCGCGCACGAGCTCGCCTAACAAGCATTCGCTGTGGCCGTTTCCGTATCCCCACGCCGTGTCGAAGAAGTTGCAGCCCAGACGGACCGCTTCGGCGAGCGCCTCGCGCGAGCGCGCATCTTCCGACCCGCTCCAGCCGGCCATCCCCCACATGCCGTAGCCGATCTCGGAGACGGGCCAGCCGAGCCGGCCGAAGCGGCGAACGTGCATCGGATTCGTCAGGCGATGTTGCTGTCGTCCTCGAGTATGAAGGTGACCATCAGGTTTACCTGATACTGGTTGATCTTGCCGTTCTCGACCCGCACCTGCTGCTCCTTGACCCATGCGCTGCGCACGTTGCGGAGTGTCTTGGTTGCGCGGGCGATGCCCTGCTGGACGGCGTCCTCGAAGCTCTTCGATGAGGTGGAGCTGATTTCGGTGATTCTGGCAATCGACATTTCTGTTCTCCCTTGGGATCGGATATCGCGCATCGCGGCGAAATTAGCGGTGCGCATCTCAGACAAACTAGCGAAACGGCTGCATCGTGGCGGATCTCTACCGGCCTCAGCCGGCGACGGAGGAGGCGTTTCGTCAGTTTCGCGGTGATGGTCGATCGCGGCAGCGCCGCATCCGCTACGGTGAAATCTTAGCCGAAACACCCCACTGTTGCGGAAGCTCCCGCGCCGAGCGGTAGCGGCCAATGTAACGGTGATTCTTGGGGCACTGCGCCTCGATTTCCACCTCGTGAACGAACGTCGAGGTCATATCGCCGCCGATCGAAAACTCTCCGACTTTCTCACTAGTAACGGAAAAGCTCCAACTCCGATGATACTCCCGCTCACGCGTCCATTTCGTCTGGTGCACGTGCGGCTTGGGATTTGGCTCCGTGGTGAGCGGCTCGAACCGATCGTATTCATGCCCGAGGCGAAGTTGGCCGCGGCGGAACTCTCGCTCCAGCAGAGCATACGCGTCATCACGTGCGCAGATGTGTTCCCGCGGATCGAATTCCGCGCTCTGCTCCAATGGCTGGTCGTAAAGACCTCCGATTCCGGTGATGTTGACGAGCACTTCGTACTGCCGGTCATTCAGATTCTGCCAGATGGAGTAGTCTCCGCTGAGTTTCGCGACGAGGACGGCGCAGTGGCCGGCACTAATGGTGATGACGGATTGCTGGTGGAACTTCTTTTCTTCGGTCCATCCTCCGCCGGCGAACCCGGCGGCTCGTATTCGCAGGCCGATCTTACTGCCAGTCGTCAGGCCGGAGGTGAAGGTGGCAGTACTCCCTGATATGTTAGGACAGTGCAACTCGCCAACGGGAACGGCATCCAGTGTTTCCAGCGGGAGGTACTCTTCCACGATGTCGAAGTTCGTTGTGTAGAGGAGAAAGCGTGCCCAAACGCCATCTCTAATAACGCGCGCATAGGTTTTTTCGCCGGTGCGAACGGCCCGTGCTGCGTCGATCTCCTGGCCGAAGTGCGCGGACGCGGCGAGAAACTCCTGCTCCGAGAATACGTTGGCGATGAAAGGATCAGTTAGTTCGTCATCAGGAAACAATTGAACGCGCTGGAGCACGTGCAGGGAGGAAATCGGTCGTCGGACCTTCGCGTCGGGCGGGTCAGGCGGGTCAGGCAATTTCCCCGGGCGCTGGCGTAGTATC
Source organism: Gemmatimonadaceae bacterium (assembly GCA_041743285.1). Lineage (GTDB taxonomy): Bacteria > Gemmatimonadota > Gemmatimonadetes > Gemmatimonadales > Gemmatimonadaceae > JALZIF01. The sequence goes on along the minus strand of JBGTNB010000182.1, from coordinate 9,831 downwards.
TCATCGAGGCCAAAGTCGTTGAATGCAGGGACCTTGAACAGTTCGGGCTCGCGGATCGGGAGTCCGGCGTCTCCCGTGGAATCGGTCGACATGGTGACGCTCCTCACGCGTGGAGTATTGTCCGAGCATTGTTGGCACCTTGACATGCACATGCGGGGAAGCCGGCGCAAGGGTGGCAGTCGTTGTCCAAGCCCCAGCGATGGTCCGGGAGGCAGGCATGGCGCGAGAGGCCGAGCGGCATGGAAGGGTGTTGCCACCTGGGCCAGCCGCACGGTTCCCCTCAAATCACCGGCAATCCGAAGCGGAAAGCGGGATGTGTCAGCCCCAGGCGGCGCGCGGAGAAGCAATAGGTAAATCGCACCGATCATCGGCGTTTGCGCCGATCGCGAGCGTCGCGACGAAAGGCTCCGTTAGGCTTGGCGCGCGACGGATCTGGCGTAAGGCAGCAGGGTGAAGAGCGGGCCAGAGATCCTCAATCCAGCGATAGAAGCGCGGCCATCGCGCGGGAATCCCTCCGCTGAAGGCCCCGGCCATGAGCCATCCGGTAAGCGTTGGTCGCCCCGGTACTCCACTCGATCTTCGTCACGGAGCCGTGCCGCTAGAGCAGTAACGCGACAACGCTCCAAACGCTATAAGTGCACCGCCCGTCCCAGCGCCCCTAACGCGGCTTCCTTAACCGCCTCGCTCAACGTCGGGTGCCCGTGCACGGTTATCCCTACGTCCTCCGCCGTCCCCCTGTACTCGAACGCCAGAACCAGTTCGGCAACCAGCTCCGACACGTTCGGCCCAATAAGATGCGCGCCTAGCAGCTCATCCGTCTCGGCGTCGGCGAGCAGCTTTACGAAACCACTCGTGTCGCCGTAGGTTCGCGCGCGGCCGTTGGCGGAGAATGGGAACTTACCGACTCGGTACGCCCGGCGCTCCTCCTTCAGCTGCTCCTCCGTCTGACCGATCGATGCGATCTCCGGCCACGTATACACTATCGCCGGCATCGACCGATAGTGCATCCGAGCCGGCTTGCCGCCAATCACCTCCGCCGCCACGACGCCCTCCTCCTCGGCCTTGTGCGCGAGCAGCATTCCGCCTACCGCATCGCCGATGGCGAACACGTTGGGCAGGTTGGTCCGCATCTGATCATCCACCTTGATCGCGCCACGGTCGGTGAGCCCGAGACCTAACGCCTCCGCATCGACCCCCGTCAGCGAAGGCTTGCGACCGATCGACACGAGCACGTAGTCGGCCTCGACTGTTTCCGCCTTGCCGTCCGAGGCGAGCTCGAGCACGACGCGCTCGCCTTCACGACGCCCGCTCGAAACTTTGGTCGCTGAACGCAGCTTGAGCCCCTGCCTCGAAAAAACGCGCGCCGCTTCCTTGATCACCTCGCCATCGCTACCGGGTAGAATCGTCGGCAGCAGCTCTATGACGGTCACTTCCGCGCCTAACCGGCGCCAAACAGAACCGAGCTCGAGCCCGATCACGCCGCCGCCGATCACGACCAGATGCTTCGGCACCTCCGGAATCTTCAGCGCACCGACGTTCGAGAGAATCCGCTCCTCGTCGAAGGGCAGGAAGGGCAGCTGTATCGGCACCGAGCCGGTCGCCAGGATCACGTGCTTCGGTTGATAGGTCGTTTCGCTCCCATCCTGTGCCCGCACCGTCACCATGTTGTCCCGGCCCAGCGTGCCCTCGCCCTTTGCCCAGGTGATCTTGTTCTTTTTGAACAGGAACTCGAGTCCCTTCGTGTTTTGCGCCACGACCTGATCCTTGCGCTTGAGCATCACCGGCAGATCGAGTCCGACGCCCTCCAGCGTTATGCCATGCTCGGCCGCGTGCGATCGTGCGAACTCGTAATGCTCGGAGCTCTGCAGCATTGCCTTCGACGGAATGCACCCGACGTTGACGCAGGTGCCGCCGAGTGTGGCATCACGTTCGACGACGACGGTGGACAAGCCGAGCTGCGCGGCGCGAATGGCGGCGACGTAGCCGCCGGGGCCGGAACCGAGAACGAGGAGATCGGAGGAGTTAGGAGAGTCCGGCATTGAGATGAGAGATGCGAGTTGCGAGGAAAAGCATGAAAGTGCGTAGGAAACGTACCGGTTCACTGTTTCGAAAGTACCATCGTGGTGCTATGCTCACCTTCGACGAGTGGGAGCGGTCATCGGTGGCGCGGATGCGTGAGGATCCGGTGTGGCGCATGCAGGTGTACAGGCGCGCTTGCTACGCCGTTGAACGGGCGTGGCCGGATGCCGAGGCACTCGCCGCTCGGCGAACGACACGAAAGATCGCGAGTCAACTCTTTTACGCCGTCGGCTCGGTCGGCGGTAACGTTGTGGAGGGATACAGCCGCAGTACCGGCCGAGATAGAGCGCGGTTTTACGAGTATGCGCTCGGATCTGCTCGCGAGGCACGTCACTGGTATCGTTCCGGCGCTGCCGTGCTGCATGCTGAGCGAGCATCGGCCGCAATCGAAACGCTCAACAAGATCATATATCTGCTACTAAGAATGATCCCCCGAGAACGATCCCTGCCGAGCGCCGTACGGCCACGACGATAAGGTTCCAGCCCGCACCCTCTCGCAACTCGCATTTCTCATCTCGACACAGCTCTCTACTCGACCAACATGCTTCCCGGCTCTTCCAGCAACTCCTTCAGCCGCACCAAAAACAGCACCGCCTGCTGCCCGTCGACTATCCGGTGGTCGTAGGTAAGCGCCAGGTACATCATCGGCCGGATCTCGACCTTTCCATCGATCGCCATAGGGCGATCCTGGATCTTGTGAAGGCCTAGAATCCCCACCTGGGGGTAGTTGAGAATCGGCGTCGAGACGAGCGAGCCGAATACTCCGCCGTTCGTTATGGTGAAGGTGCCGCCGGTCAGGTCGTCCATTGTGAGTTTGCCAACGCGCGCACGCTTTGCGACATCGGTCAGGCGGCGGGTGAACTCGATCATTCCGATCTGGTCTGTGTCCTTGATGACCGGGACTACCAGTCCCTGATCGGACGCGACCGCGATTCCCATGTTCACGTAATGGCGGTAGATGATCGAGTCGCCATCGATCTGCGCGTTCACCACTGGATAGGCGCTGAGCGCCATCGTCGTCGCCTTGGCGAAGAAGGGCATGTAGGTGAGCTTCACGCCGTGCTCCTTCTCGATCCGCTCCTTTAGGCGCTCGCGAAGCGCCATCACGGCGCCCATATCCACTTCGTTGAACGTCGTCAGGTGCGCCGTCGCGTGTTGCGCCTCCAGCAGGTGCTCGGCTATACGGCGCCGGCGAGTGGACATCTTCTCACGCGACTCGCGAGCACCATTCCCCTGCGCTGGAGTGATGGCGGACGGGGCGGAAGGCTGCGGGCGAGAGGGCTGCGCGGCCTTAGATTGACTCTTGGGGGGGGGCCCCCCGGCGGTTGGCGGCGCCGCCTTGTCGCCGCCTGTTCCCGATTCCGACTGCTCGTCCTGCTCGGAAGTCGTAGCGCGCCCAGCGCCGCTGCCATGAGCCATCACGTCCTGCTTCGTCACCACACCGCCGCGCGCGGTTCCCTTCACGTCGGCAAGTTCCACCCCCTCCTCGGCCACCGCGCGGCGGGCGGCGGGCGCCGAGCGAAACTCTTTTTCTTCCTTACGAGTCTCGGCGGGCTGCGCTGCCGCAGTCTTGGGCGGCTGCTCTTTCTGCTCCTCGCCCCGTTCCGGCTCGGGAGCAGTCTCGGCTTTCGGTGCTGACTCCGTCGCCTTCTTCGGCGCGCTTTCGGCGGCCGGGGCGCTTTCCGCGCCCGCAGCCGTCTCATCCAGCTGGCCGAGTACCTCGTCGACCTTCACCACGTCGCCTTCGTTCTTCGACTGGCTCTTGAGTACGCCAGCCTTGAAGGCAGGGACTTCGACCGTGACCTTGTCGGTCTCGAGCTCGACCAGTGGCTCGCCCTGCGATACAGAGTCGCCGGGATTCTTGAGCCAGCGGCTGATTGTCGCTTCGACGATCGATTCGCCAAGCGGGGGCACCTTGATCTCGATCATGCTTCCGTCGTCCCTTGAGGTCTGGTTCGCTGGTAGCGTTCCGGGGCCGAAATATAATCCGGAACCCAGGCAGCCGATTTCAGATGTACGAGACGTGCTGGGTCAGCCGACCTCGCGCGAGCTCTTTGGCAGGACGCAACTCGAAACGTAAGGCGGCTGCTTTGGATGTTTGATCAGCGGCGTTTCGATCCTTCAGCAGATACTTGACGGCTGGCGATCGCTTCTCGAGAATTGCCTCCAGCGCGCGCTGGGGCGCCTCCTGTCCGCGGCAAGGGAATCTTCCCACCCAATTGAAGTGAGCGGCAGGACGGCCATCCCTTTCTCCTGCCTGTGCTCAGCGGACTTCAGGCGTATTGGAGGAAGGTTCCATGAGCGACGAGCTCCCACGCCGCCGCAGTCTCGACAGCCTCAAGAAGGAAGCGAAGCGGTGGCTCGAGGCACTCCGCACAAGCGGTGCGGACTCTCCCGCACGCGCCCGCCTCGAGCGCGCGATCCACAACGCTCCCGCCCGCCCCGGCTTGCGTGACGTGCAGCACGCACTCGCGCGCGAGCACGGCTTTCCGGGTTGGAACGCGCTCAAGGAAGCGATCGAGCAGGCGAGTGCACACGACAGCGAGACCGGAGCGCGCGCTCTGTCGCGCTACGAGACGGCCGCGGGCGCACTCCTCGATGCCTATCGAACCGGGACGCCCGAAGCGATGGAGCAGCACTACCGCCACACGTGGCACCGCAGGCGTTGGCCAGCGATGCGCACCTACGTCCAGCTCGACCTCGGCAAGCGTCCGGCGAAGGAAGGAGGGGACGTCGAGATATCGATCGATGACGCGCGGCATCTCGTCGCGATCGAGCACGGGTTCGCCAGCTGGGAGTCGCTTAAGACGTTCACGGAATCTTCGCGGGCGCAAGCGCGCATCGCGGCGAAGCCGGTGCGACTGGTCGACCCGGACAGGGCCGAGGAGTCGCGCCCGATCATCCGCTCGCGCGATTGGGATGTAATCATTAGCGCGCTCGAGGCGCGTCCGTCAGCGCGCCTGTGCGCCGAAGGACAGATGACCGACGCGATTCTTGGCGACGTCACGCGCGTCGAGAGTGTCACGGCGCTAGATCTCAGCGGCTCGCACGCGCTGACCGACCAAGGGCTGCGTCATCTCGCGCACCTTCCGCAGCTCGAGCATCTCGATGTTAGCGGCACGGGGATCACCGACCGCGGTCTCGACATCCTGCGAGAGCTTCCCGCGCTAAGGACCATCTCGCTGGCAGGGACGCGTGTCACCGACGCCGGCGTAGCGCAGCTCGCGCATTGCGAGCGATTGGAAAGCGTGAGCCTCCAGGGTACGCAGACGGGTGACGGGGCCATTCGCGCGCTCGCGGGCAAGGAAAATTTGCGCTGGTTTGCGAGCGGCAATCTCGTAAGCGACGCGGGGATCCCGGTGCTGCACGACATTCCCGTATTCAAGACCTGGCAAGGCGGCGAACCGGCGATGGCGCTGCTGAGCTACAGCGCTGCGCCGAATCAACTGCTTCTGCGTGGCGGATTCAGCGACCGCGGCATGCGGCAAATGCGCGGGCTCGACGGGCTGTTCGGACTGGACATCGATTATGCGGGGCTCGCCATATCGTCCGCCGCGCTCGAGCCGCTCGTCAGGCTTCCTCACCTCGGCTGGCTCTCCGTCGACGCAAAGGACGACTGGATGCCCTACATAGCGCAGATGCCCAGGCTGCGCTTTCTCGGTATACAGGACACGCGAGCCGGCGACGACGGATTCGTTGCGTTGAGCGAGTCGCGCTCGATCGAGTACATCTGGGGGCGGCGGTGCCACAATCTTCGAACGCGCGGTTTTCTGGCGCTGGCGAAGATGCCGGCGCTTCGCGGGCTCGCGGTCAGCTGCCTGAACGTAGACGATGCCGGCGTCGCCGCGCTGCCAGAGTTCCCCGCGTTGCGGGAGCTGGTCCCGATGGATGTGCCTGACGCGGGATACCGGCACATTGGCCGGTGCGAGCGGCTCGAATCGCTGATCCTAATGTACTGCCGCGATACGACCGATGCGGCGACGGAGAACATTACCGGGCTTTCGCGACTATCGTACTACTTCAACAGCTACACGACGATCACCGATCGGACGCCAGAGCTGTTGTCAGGCATGGCCTCGCTCGAGCGGATCACGTTCGATGCGTGCCACAACCTCACCAACGCCGGTGTTGCGCATCTCGCGCGTCTGCCGAAGTTGCGCGAGCTTCGAGTCTCGGGTCGCGGCGTCGCCTCAGATGTCGCTCCGGTTTTCGGTCCAGAGGTCGACGTGTACACAGGTGGGTGAGGCGGAGCGACGTTTACGGCGGCCAGACGATCGGATCTGATTAACGATCGTTGCGTACCTGGAACCGGAAGCCCGTCACACGTCCCGCGCCGACGACGAACCCCGCGACACGCCCATGGGGGTTTCGCGTAAACCGCAGCACACCGGCCGGCGAGAGGAACGCGTCCAGAAACGCCGGCCGGAGCGCCTGGTCGGGGAGCGCACGTTGCCTAACTACAAGGCCCCCGTTCTCCAGGTCGATTCTCCAGGCGGTGTCCAGCTCGTCGCTAAAGTAGTCGCCGACGTACTCGGCGAGATTAGCCGTATCCGCTCGCGGTGGCAGCATGCGCCGGTACGCGTCAATCCCACCGGTGGGCGACGTGACATCCAGACGGAGAGATCCGTTGCCCTGTGCGGAAAACGTGTAGGTGATCGGCGCACTGCTGTGTCGGAAGGTGGTCTGTGAAACCGGCACCAAGGCCGTGGAGCTTCCGACGATCGCCAGCGCCGTGTCGCGAAGCTCAAAACGAAGCAGGTCTTCGGCTGTCGAATCCCAGTATGCGCCCGCGTAGCGGGTAAGCTGGTCGCGTGACAAACGCAAGTTCGGAACGCTGGCCGGTGTCGAGGCCGGGATGCTCGGGCCGCTGCTCGCGATGCGGTCTCCGAGGAAGACCGATGCGACTCGGTGCCCAAGCGCCGCCGCGATGGCAGTGCCGGCGTTGCATAACGTCGCGACGGACAGGCGCTGGTCGGGGAATCGAACCAGGTGTGTTCGATACCCGCCATACGCCCCGCCATGTTCGATTACGGCTCGGCCCCCATTCACGCCGTGGGAGAGCCCAAACGCATACCGGATGGAGTCTCCTGTCGTGAGGCGACCGCGTGTCAGTACCTGGGCGAGGACGTCGTCTCCCCCTACGGAGCGGCTGTCGAAGTTGTGAGCCCACTTGGCAAGATCCTCGACCGTGGTGAACAATCCACCGTCACCGACGACGTCGAAACCCGGCACGTTGATCCGCCACCCATTCTGCTGGGGCGAGTATGCCAGCGCACGATTCTTTACCAGCGTCGTGTGATCGTCGCGGAAGTGGCTGTTGGTCATCCCAAGCGGCCGGAAGATCGAAGCATCGGCGAAATCTCGGAGCGACTGGCCGGAAACGCGTTCGACGAGGATCGATAGTAGTACGTACCCGGTGTTGCTGTAGAGGTGACGAGTGCCAGGATCGAAGTTCAGAGATTTTTGACGGCTCACCAGATCGAGGAATCGCGCTTCGGTGATCGGTCCATCGGCCGGCCACCCAGTCATCCTGAGGAGAACGAAATAGTCGCGCAGTCCGCTCGTGTGATGGATCAGCTGCCGAATGGTGATCGTCTTGCCGAAATCCGGAACCTCGGGAATCCATTTTCTAACGTCGTCGTCGAGCGAGAGTTTGCCCTGCTTCGCCAGCATGGCAACGGCGAAGGCCGTGAACTGTTTCGAGACGGACGCAGCATAGAATGCCGTCGCCGGCGTGATAGGCACATCATGCTCGAGGCTCGCCATGCCGTACCCCTTGGCGAATAGCGAATGGCCGTTCTTCTGAACGGCGACGGCGCAGCCTGGCGAATCACGCTTGTCGTAGGCGGCAAAGATCGAGTCGATGCGCGGATCGAGCGATTGTCCTTCGAGAGGTACTACGGCAGCGCATGCAGCGAGCAGTAATAGGCCGGGAAGGCGAGGATTGATCGACGTGAGCATGGTTTTCTGAAGTGGACCAGTCAGGCTAGCGACATGGCAATCAATTCACCGCGAGAGCGTCGTTCCGTGACCGAGGTGGCTCGGCCCGAGCGTCCGGCGCTAGATCCTTACACAGGTTGGGCAACAACAAATTGACTGTCAGGTGGATCCGGGTTGGTGCAGAAGCATCCACGATGTGCCGAACGAGTCTCGCAGCATGGCGAAGCGGTTGGCGAAGGGTGTTTTATCCATCTTCATGAAAATCTCGCCACCCTCGACGAGCAGAGCATAGACGCGCTCCGCGTTCTCCTCACTATCTAGCGAGAGCGTAAGATAGGCGCTCCGCATTGGTTCGGCCTGCGGGATGTCCGCACCCATGAGCACCGTCGTGCCGATCTCGATGCGAGCGTGAAGAACATTATCCTGCCAATCGGCCGCCAGGGCGGGATTGGGCTGATCCCGATGGTGCACCATCCCAGTGATCCGGCCGCCGAGGTGCTGCTCGTAGTAGCGGAACGCTCGCTCACAGTTCCCGCGATAGTTCACGTATATATCGAGTCGCATTGTGTGTCAGACGTTATGCGGGGGATGAGGACGCGAGGCGAGGCGGTGGCGCGGAGGACGAATCGCGTCGCGAACCCGAAGAACCGATCGGCGAGGCACCTGGAAAAGGCGGCCCCGCCGGCGAGGAGCGAAAACAAGGATCGCGCGATTGAATGTGCGCGTGAACAGAGAATCGTAAACCTAACGCCCACCCGCTTCGACACCCATGACGGTGCGCGATTGGAATAGGCAGGAGTGCACTCAGGCGACCCCAAGCTGATGCAGCATGCGCGATTGGTCCCACTGCTCCCAACGCTCGGTCACCATTCCCCGGTCAACGTGATCGATAATTATGCCATCTACCGTGATCGAACGACCTGTGGCAGGCAGCGGACCCAGCGGTCCGCGATGGGTACCTGTAGCACGCCAACGGGTCACCACGCGAGGTCCATCTGTTAACTGCTCTTCGATGGTGAAGTGCAGGTCAGGGAACGCCGCCAGAAGGCCGCCTACGAACTCCTTCCACGCCGCCACGCCACGAATAGGCTGCTCGACTCCAGTGATGTGCACGGTGCAATCGGATGCAAAGACCCCGTCCGCAGCAGAAACGTCCCCGCGATTCAGGCCCTCGATCCAAATGCGTTCGTGGTCGACCTCATTGGGCACCGTCATTTACCACCTCACGTTGTTGAGACTAGCGCTATGATGCAAGCAACAGTGGGTGACGCTGCATAACGCTTGAGCTGAGCTGCTGGGAGGTCACGGTAGGACTATCGCCGGTTTAGGCGTGTTGACAGCGACGTCCGCTCGCCTCGCACCAAAGTACAGCAAGCTGAAACGGCAAGCGATGGCGACGCTATTCGTCGATCAAGCTCATGAGGCGGCGTGACTAGCCGTCTCGGACGGTCCGCGAGCCTCGCTGGACGGCGGATCGAGGATCGCGCGGGTCAAGGTGAACGAGCGCGCATGCGGCAATCATGACAGCGCACCGCCGTCGCGTCGATGTGCCCCTTCACTTCCTCGTAATACCACTTTTGATCGGCCGCGCGCCAAATCTCCTCCTTGCCGCAGTCACGGCAGGTGAAAGGCCGGTCGATGTAGTAGTCCGGCAGGGCCCCGTATGTGTTGATGTGCGCAAGCTCTGAATGATCGGCCTGAATGGCCGATGGATGCGTGCGCTGCGCCTCGCGAGGAAGTGCTGCGACACGTTTCGCGTCGGCGAGCTCGCCCGGAGAGGGGTCTCGCCCGGTATTTCGGCGTCTCTGCATC
>JBGTNB010000181.1:0-12603 GCA_041743285.1 Gemmatimonadaceae bacterium | reverse complement strand
GGATCCAGCGGTACCTGATCAATGGATGCGCCGCCGGCCACGAAGTGCATCGGTGCATCGATGTGCGTTCCGCTGTGCGCGCCTAGCGAATACACCGACAGCGTAAGGGGGTCGCCTTTTCGCATGTCCTTGAGATACTCGAACTTCATTGGCGCATCGCCTTCGTAGACCGGCGTCGTCGCCGGATCGAGCGTAGCCGTGACATCGATCCAGCCGCTCGACGGCAACGCTGCCGATCGAGGCTCGCGCATGGCCTCCGGCTCCTGCTGTGTGCAGGCCGTTGCGGCGCTGACGATCAGCACGCCGATAACCCATGTTCTCGTGAGCATGTGTCCTCGTCCAGTGATCTCAATCAAGTTGAGCCAGAATCGTGCGGCGCAGATCATAGCACCAGACCGAGAAGCATTGTGAAACCGAGTCCGGCGACCCCGATGATAGTCTCCGTCACCGTCCAAGTCTTCAGCGTCTGCGGCACGGTCATGTTGAAGAACTCCTTGATGAGCCAGAAACCGGAATCGTTGACGTGCGAAAGCACTAGCGAACCGGCACCGGTGGCGAGCACCAGCAGTTCGGCGTTCGTGCCCGGAACCGCCGCCGCGATAGGCGCGACTATTCCCGCGGCAGTCGTCATCGCCACCGTCGCCGAGCCGGTGGCCACGCGTATCAGCGCTGCCACGAACCAGGCCAGAATTAGAGGCGAAGCTTGCGATCCGATCGCCAGATCGGCAATGGCGCCCCCAACGCCGCTCTGTATCAGCACCTGATTGAATCCACCCCCCGCGCCGATGACAAGTAGTATCGTTGCGGTTGGGCCCAGGCAGTCATTACAGAACTTCATCACTTCTTCTCGTGTGAACCGGCGCGGCCGACCCAGTGACCAGAACGAAAAGAGTAGCGCGAGCAGCAGCGCCACGATCGGATGTCCGACGAAGTGCAGCGCCGTGCGCAGTTCGTTGTCTGATTCCAGGATGATGTCGGCGGCGCTGGCGAGCAGCATGAAGAAGACCGGAATCAGCACCGTGAAAAGCGAGATTCCGAATCCAGGCATGTTTTCCACCGACTCCCCTTCCAACTGCCTGGCTAATGGATTCTCCGCGGGCAGAACGATGCGTGGCGAGATCCAGGTGGCGTAGATGGGGCCGGCCAGCGCGGCTGTCGGAAGGCCGACGATCAGGCCGTATAATATTGTCAGCCCGATGTCGGCTTCGAATGCGCCAACAGCCAGCATCGCCGCGGGATGCGGCGGCAGCATTCCGTGCACTACGGATAGACCGGCCACCAACGGAATCCCGATCTTGATCAGCGATATCCCCGTGCTGGCCGCGATGGTGAACACGAGCGGAATGAGGAGAACGAAGCCGACCTGGAAGAAAACGGGGATTCCCACGATGAAAGCGACGATCATGATCGCCCAGTGAACGCGGCGCTCGCCGAACAGGTCGATGAGCGTGCGCGCTATGCGGGTGGCAGCGCCCGACTCCGCCATCATCTTTCCCAGCATCGTCCCGAGCCCGAGCACGACGGCGATGAATCCCAGCGTGCCCCCCACGCCATCCTGAAACGCCTGCACGGCTCTACCGAGCGGCATTCCGGTTGCCACGCCCAGGCCAAGCGACACGGTAACCAGCGCGATGAAGGGGTGCAGCTTGAACCGGGCGATGAGCAGGATGAGCGCTGCTACCGCGACCAACGCGAACACGAGCAGGCGAGTCTCAGTCGTCATGCCGAATCCGGTTTACGAGGCCGGCGACTATCTCCTCCGGTTGTTGTCGAATGTCGCAAACCCACGCTCCCTCGTCAGGCGACGGCTCCTCGAGCGTGGCGAACTGGCTCTCCAGCAGCGACGCATTCATGAAGTGGCCGCGGCGGCTGGCGAGCCGCTCTGCGATCAGCGCCTGCGGTCCCTTCAGAAAGACAAATTGGAGCTCGCTCGCCGGGGCGCGAAGTATGTCACGGTACGCTCGCTTGAGAGCGGAGCAGGCAACTACCACCCCTCGTCCGGCATCGTGCGCCGCGCCGATTCGCGAGGCCAGCGATTGCAACCATCCCCTGCGGTCGTCGTCGGTCAGCGCAATTCCGCGCGCCATGCGCTCTTTGTTCTCGGCCGGATGGTACTCATCCCCTTCGACGAAATCGATGTCGAGGGCGGCGGCGAGCGCTTCGCCCACGACACTCTTGCCGGCTCCGGCCACTCCCATGACGACGTAGAGGCCTCTGTTCACGACATCGATGCGTGCATGCGCTAGGACGGGAAGGATGCCTGGCGGGCAGGTGATCGTTATGCAGACCCGACGAGGAGCTTGAGCATCTGGCTACGGTTCGCGGTAGGCGCGTACATAATCCACCACCATTTGCTGTGGAAATGTCGTGGTGGAATCCGGATCGCCGGGCCAGTGTCCACCGACGGCCACGTTCAACAGGAAAAAGAAAGGCCGGTCGAAAACCCATGCCGCTCCAGCCGGCAAATCGGACGGCGTAAGGCGATGGTACTCGCGCCCGTCCACCAGCCAACGAATTTCGTTCGGCTTCCACGAGACGGCGAAGACGTGAAAATCGTCGGCCCAGGCTCCACTCGCCAGCGTGTCCGCCCCGCTTATTCCGTCGGCGCCCGAATAGCCTGGGCCGTGCAGGGTGCCGTGCAGGATCGCCGGCTCTCGTCCGATGTTTTCCATGATGTCGATCTCGCCGGACCGGGGCCAGCCGACGGAATCGATGTTCTCGCCGAGCATCCAGAACGCAGGCCAGATTCCCTGACCGCGCGGAACACGGATTCGCGCCTCCAGTCGTCCGTATGCCTGCTCGAACAGCCCTTTTGTCTTGAGCCGGGTCGACGTATAACGACAGCTTCCGTACCAGCAGGCGTAAGAGGAAAGCGCCGGTTCGGGTAGCGCGGTTATGACCAGGTGGCCGCTTCCATCCAGAGCGACGTTTTCGGTACGCGTCGTGTAAAACTGCCGCTCTTCGTTGCCGAATCCATGGCCGCCGGTGTCCGCCACCCATTTCGTGCGGTCGAACGACGCGCCGGCCGGTCCTTCGAACTCATCGCTCCACGCCGGACCCGGCGTCGGGGAAACACTGGTGCAGCCGGCGACCGCGAGAAGGGTGAGTAAAACCGGTTTCACGTCAGCCCGCCATCAGGGATTTGTGGCCGGCGTCAGCACGATGTTCCGATACTCGACAGCGGTATGATCGCCCTGCAAGAGAATCGGGCCCGGTGCTCCCTCGTCACTGTCGAGAGCTCCGCCGGTTATTCCCGGAATGACCTGGTCGGCGATGACGGTCTTTCCATTGAGCACGACCGTCACACGCCGCCCGACCAGCGTTATGTCGTACGTCTGCCACTGGCCAGGTCCGGCGGATGCGTTCTCCGACGCGACAAGAAATCCATACACCCCGCCTATCTCGGTGGACAGCGGCCAGTTCCGCTCACTGTTGTCTTCAACCTGCACCTCGTGACGCCCGCGCAGATACACTCCACTGTTGCCAGCCGGAGGGTAGCGGAACTCGATATGCAGCTTGAAATCGTTGAACTTGCGCGTGCTCATGAGATTCGCGCCGCCACCCGTCGTGTTCGTGAGCACCCCATTGCGTACGGTCCAGTTGTTCGCGGGCCCGCCGCCCGTGCCCACCGTCGTCCATCCGGTAAGGTTTCGCCCGTTGAACAGCGTGTCCGGGCTGCCCCACGACGGCTGCTGCGCGCGGCGGAGCGCCGGTGCGCGCGATCCACTGAATGGGCGAGATGAACCGTCAGGCTCCGTTATCGTGCCCACCAGCCGGTCCTGCTCCATGCGTGCCTCGACCCGAAGATCGCCATCTCCTTGCTCCCACTGCGGCGGGATCGCGAAGCCCAGAACGCCGTCGCTCCATTCGATGTTGCTCACAGGGCGGGCGCTCCCGAACCGGCTCACGAAGCGCCCAACGAGCGCGCTGTTGCCGGAGCGAAGTACCTCCAGCCACGACGGATAGGCCCCAGCCGGATCCGTTACTACTATATCCCAGCGGCCGATTACGGCCGGTGGGGCATTCTCCTGGGCGACGGCCGTGGCGAGGGGCGACACCAGAACGACCAGCGCGGCACCGGCGATGCTCTTCAGGCTGAACAAGGAGACTCCCGTGTGAGGTTGTTTCACCGCTTCGGACTCTTCAATCCGAATGAATCCCGCTGGCCTATTGAGGTTCCATGCAGTTCATAGCGGCACGTTAGCCTGGCGCCTGCGTCACGTCGAGACCCGCGCGCCAGCCAGCGGTCCGCCTTCGACCGCCTCGCCCTTTTTCCGCCGGCTCAACACGCCCGCCGACACCAGCGCCACTATCAACGCCACCGGCAGCGGCTCCAAGAACGTGATCGCCGCGTTGATCGCCGGGTTCCGATAAAGCTCGGCAAAATCGTCCATCTCTGCCTTCTTCCTCGCTATCGACTCCTCGCTTTCACCTTCCAGGCGCGACTCTTCGAGGACGTGCGCCTGATACTTCTCAAAGTAGTCAGGCGCGAATTTGAAGTAGATCACCTCCCATGTCGCGACATAACAGAGCGACGCGACCACCGCTATCAGCCCGCCGACCGCGAACGCCCGTGCGAAGCGCACTGTGCCGCCGGCAACGTTGTCGCGGTATGAGCGCACGCCAAAGTAGATCAGCAGGAAGGCGAGCACCATCGTTGTGTAGCCAATTATCTCGGCGCGGTCGAACCCGATCGTTTCCTGGAACGAAATCGCAATGAGGAGCATCGCCGAAAGGATGGCTCCGGCGATCAGGCCAAAGGTGAGTACGATTCTCTTCATGGGTCGGCTCCACTGAGCGGTGAAAAGGGCAGGTGAACGCCGGCAGTCTGGCCGTTCAGCTCCCTTTCCGCGTCATCCGAACGGGTGATTCCGCGGCGAATCGGTGAAAATCATTCTTTCAGGGGATGAGACCCGCCTCCTTCGCCAGCTGCACGGCCTGCGTGCGCAGCCGCGCCGAGAGCTTGTCGAACAAACGCCCGGCGTGCGTCTTGACGGTGTTCTCGCTGACGAACAGCCTTTCGGCGATCTCACGATTGCTGAGCCCAGCAGCCATCGCTTCGAGAATTTCCATCTCCCGCGGCGTGATTCCGAGCTGCTCGAGGCGCATCTCGTTCCGCTCGAACGGTCCGGACATGCGTACGGGTACCGGCACTTCGACCTGCACAGGTACCTCCCGAACGACCACTGTCTCGCTTGTCCGGGTGAGCTTGAGGCCGAGCCAGATTCCGAGAGCCGAGAAGAACAGCGCGAGAATGCCGCCGTATATCTCGAGCGAGTGCTCGACCACGAGAAAGCGGTATTCGATGAACTTCAGGGCGGCGATGAGTACTCCGCCGAGTATGCCGTAAAGGAGAACCGTCTTCTTCATGCGGTGGGTGGGCGGCGCACGTTCATCTGGTGGATCCCTGCGCCCGTATGCGGAGCCCGCTACATCCTATCGATGAAATCATCGTAACGAACGGCTTCGTGCTTGTCGATGTCGATGCTCGTCGAGCCAGGACGTTCGTCGCACCTCATACGGCTCCGCCCGATGCAGACGCCGATCCGCGACGGAAGTACTACGCGATAACGCCGGCCGGCCGGCGACGTGCGGCGGCGGAGGCCGCCAGGTTCGAGCGGTTGGTAGAGGTTGCCCGGCGGTGGAAGTTCCTGCCTGAGCGCGCGTGATGGGCGAACATGCCCCGCGCCCCTCATGCCCTCACCCCTTCACGCGTTCGAATCGCAAGTTGCGAATGCGGCCGAGGTCGAGAATGTATGCGGCCATAACACCACTCTGATCGCGCGTAAAACGCACCGTCATTGAACCGATGGTGAATTCGTCGCGTGTCAGTGGTCGCAGCGTCTGCGGCTCGGCGCCGGGCCGTCGCAGGATGAGCGAGTCGCCCCGTGACTCGATCATGTGAGTCGTTTGCAGTTCATCGCTGTAATAGCTCCCAGCGTACGCCCCCAGCTCCGCAGCCGTCGGCGACACCAGCTCGATCCGATCGAAAGTCAGCGATTCCTGCCCTTCCGCCGTCCACTGAAGGCGGCGCGACCGCCCATCTGGCGAGGCGAAGGCTAGCGTTACCTCCACCGGCGCATTGACCAGCGCAAATTCCGTCGCGCTTCGCGGTGCCATTTCGTATCGGCCGCCGCCGATCGTCAGGTACAGCTTCCCGCCGTCGAGCACCAGAGTTCGTGTCGCCCGCGTCGTGGGGCTGCGGTACGTTCCGGCCAGTTCTCGCAAGATGCTCTCGGGTACTTTGGCCCGATTGCCTGACGAATCGACCCGGGGTGCCGCGGCTGCCACCGCTGCGGTCGGCGGCGCGAGAACATCGGTGAGGTAGACATCCGCGACCTTCCGCGAAAGCGCGCTCGGATTCGTCGTGCCAAGGTTGCAGAGCGTGGCCACGGAGAAGTGCTGATCCGGAAAGCGGAGCAGCTCGGCACGGTAGCCGCCCCAAGCGCCGCCATGGCTCACCGTACGCTGTCCGCGGTAGTCGTCGATCGAGAGTCCGAGGGCATAGGTCAACGGGTTGCCATTCGCGAGCTTCCCCGTCGTCTGCAGCTCGGTGAGCATCGCTGGTCCGCCTACCTTGGGATCGTAGAAGTTCGCGTCCCAGAGCAGCAACTCCTCGACGGTGGTGAACACGGCGCCGTCGCCGAGCTGCAGCCAGCGCGAGATGTCGGTGCGCAGCCCGCCGCCCCGGCGGGGGGCATACGCCAACGCGCGATCCGGTACGATGTCGTCGTAGCTACCGAGGTAGTGAGTGCGCGTCATGCCGAGCGGCGTGAAAATATGCTCGCGGGCGAAGTCCCGCAGCGATTTGCCTGACGCGCGCTCAACAATAAGCGAAAGCAGAAAGTATCCGGAATTGCTGTACAGGTGCTCGGTGCCTGGCGGGAAGTTTAGCTCCTTCTGCCTGGCGATCATCGCCAGCGCCTCTTCTTCCGTTGTGACGTCGTCGATCTCGGCGCCTCCCATGGTCAGCAGCCCGATGTAGTCGCGCAGGCCGCTGGTGTGATGCAGCAGATGCCGCACGGTGATCACCGCGGAATAGGCGGGCAGCTCCGGGATGTGACGCCTGACGTCATCGTCCAGAGTCAGCTTGCCCTGTTGGGCGAGCAGAAGAATACTCGCGGCGGTGAACTGCTTGGACGTGGATCCAATGTCGAAGACGGTGTGCGGTGCGATCGGCACGCGCCGCTCGAGATCCGCCATGCCATAGCCGCGCGCGTAAAGGATCCGGCCGTCGCGGTAGACGCCGAGCGCGCAGCCTGGCGAGTCGGTGCGGTCCCACTGAGCGAAAATGGAGTCTACAGTTGGATTTGCCGCCGGCTGCTGGGCGGCGCCGGCAGGGACGAGTACCAACGCACCACCCACCGCGACGAGAGGCATCCAGTAACGGCAGAAATTCGTGATCATGGCTTTGAGCTGGGTTGGAGAACTTCGTCAGGCATCATGGAACGCGCTTTGGCTCACCGCTCATCCACGCTCGGCGGCGGGGGTGCCGGCAGTCAAGCAGCAGTCGGCCTAACCGACCGCGCGTACTGCCCCGGTGGAACTCCCACCACTCGCTTGAATGCACGTGTGAGGTGGCTCTGGTCGCTGAAGCCGCAAGAGTACGCAACGTCCGCCAGACTCGACCCCTCTCGCAGCAGCGCCTGCGCCCGATTCACCCTGACCTGCACAAGGTATGCGAACGGCGGCATGCCTGACACCCGGCGAAAGACGCGAATCATCTGGAAGGGACTCAGGCCGCAGCTGTCGGCAAGCGCGGAGAGACGGACGCGCTCGGCGAAGCGCTCGTGGAGAAACTCCTGCGCCCGACGCACCGTCTCGGCGTCAGTAGGGGTCGGACCATCATCGTAGCCGACGTCGCTGGCCGCGTGGCGCCACATGATCATGCGCAAGGCAGCCACCAGGAGGGACTCCGCCCGAGCCAAGGAACCGCCGCTCGTCAGGCGTTCGTGTGCGTCGCGGAGCTCGCGGCCGAGCGGTCGGTCCGTGATCACCGGGTAGCGAAAGAGTGTCGGGCCACTGGAGCCGCGGCAGCCGACGGCGCCCGATTCGCGCATGCAGTCGCTCGGCGGGTAAACCATGCGGTAGGTGTATCCCGCGCCGGTTGCCGGCTCCGCACTGTGGATCTCCCCGGGGGAAAAAGCCAGGATGGTGCCAGGCCCGGCGATCCATTCACCACGCCGGGTGCGGATGCGCGTCAGACCTGATTCGACAATGCCTATCGCGAACGTGTCGTGGAAGTGAGGGGGGAAGCAGCGCGCGAAGTGCACCGCGCGCAGCGCATCGAAGCTGCCGCAGGTGAGCTCGACGTGCGCCACGTCGGTGACCGCGCCCACTCCCTCTGGAGAGCCGTTCATCACGCCAGAAGCTACATGCCCCTACGACCGGAGGCGACGCTCCTGACCAGATCCGAACACCGAACGGTCGGCCTCGTGCAATTGGATACAAGACGCGCTCGCGCCGGTCGCTGAGATTTCCTCCGCGACCTACCAGGGAACCTACACATGCGCTTCCAAACGCTCGTTCTAGCCGGCGCCGCGCTCTTCGTCGGGCCGGCTGGTCTCGCCGGTCAGACCGCCATGTTCCGTGGCAGCGCCGACCACTCCGGTGTCTACGCCTCGGCGCCGCCTTCCCTTCAGACGCTCGTGTGGAAGTTCAAAACCGGGGGCCGGGTGATCTCGTCGCCTCTGGTGGTGGGCGATGCTGTGTACGTAGGCAGCGCCGACGGTGGCCTCTACGCCATCGATCGGGGCGCCGGCACGCAGCGGTGGAAGTTCGAGACTCGCGGACCGGTAAACTCTTCGCCTGCCTATCACGAGGGTCTCGTGTACGTCGGCAGCGTCGACGGAAACCTCTACGCGGTTGATGCGGCGACAGGCAACGCCCGCTGGACGTTCGCCACCAGGGGCGAGCGGCGATTCACCGCACCCGGGATCCACGGTGCGATCCCTCGCACCGAGCGGATGCCCGATCCCTTCGACGTGTTCCTCTCATCGCCCGCCATAGCGAACAGCACAGTCTACTTCGGCAGTGGCGACCAGCACGTCTACGCGCTGGATGCGGCCACCGGCGAGCTGCGCTGGTCGTTCGCCACCGGCGACGTGGTGCATGCCTCGCCGGCGGTGGTGAATGGCGTGGTTTACATCGGGAGTTGGGACCGCAACGTCTACGCACTGGATGCCGGCACCGGACGCGAACGCTGGCGCTATACGACAGGCAACGACACAACCATCTACAATCAGATAGGCATCGCCAGCTCGGCGGCGGTGGCGGGCGACGTTCTTCTCGTCGGCGGCCGCGATGGCAAGTTCCACGCAGTTGACGCGCGCACCGGAGCAAGCCGGTGGGTGCATGACAACAAGGGCGGCTGGACGATCGCCTCTCCGGCGGTGAAGGACGGCGTCGTATATTTTCCGACGTCGGACGGGACGCGGTTCAAGGCGCTGGACATCGTCACCGGCGCAGCGCGTTTCGATCTTCAGAACAAGGCGGTGTCGTTCTCATCGCCGGCGATTGCCGGCGACATTGCGTTCTATGGCACGTCGGACGGCTACTTGAATGCTGTGGATCTGCGCGCCGGTACGCTGCTGGGGCAGTTCCAGACCGATGGATCGAAGGAGAACGGGCCCAGATACACCGACGAGAACGGCCGGCTCCGGACGAATCTCATGTACCCCGACCGCACACTCGACGGGATGATGATCGGGATGCGCACGATGCAGACACTCGGGTCGGTACTGTCTTCGCCGGTGGTCGCGGACGGCGTAGTGTACTTCGGGAGCACCGACGGGCATCTGTACGCCGTACGTTAGGCGCTGAATCGTATCCGGCGCATCTAGCCAATCATTTCTTCGGTGGATGCGGTACCTCGTAATGCAGCTCGGCGAACCCGGTGCCTACCGCCCGTACCGACACCAGACGCAGCGGCGGTCTCGTGATCTCCCGAGGCAGCAGCGGCTTTCCCGCCCCGAGCGTGACAGAGCCCACCTGCACGAATAGCTCGTCGAGCAGTCCGTGATCGTGGAACTGTCCCACCAGGTCGCCGCCGCCGACCAGCCATACATTCTTCCCGGCGGCAGCGGCGGCCATTGCGTCGTGTACCGGCCTGACATCCCCTCGCACGAAGCGGATGTCGGCACCGGCTACCGGTGGCAGGGTGCGGGAGGTGAACACCCACGTTGGTAGCTCATACGGCCAGGGCTGCGGCGGGTCGGTGGACACCAAATGGCGCAGCATCCATTCATAGGTGGCCGAGCCCATCGCCAGCGCGCCGACCTCACGGATGAAATTCGGGTAGCTGGTTTCGTCCAGGTCGCCGAGCGGGAAGAGCCAGTCCAGTGAATCGTTAGGACCGGCAATGAAGCCATCGAGGCTCGAGGCGGTGTAATACTGGGTTTTCACGACGCGGAATGTAGGGCGGGCGCGAGGAGAGCGCCATGCGGCACCGGTGGGTCTGCCCGGCGTGGGCTCCAATACTGTTAGGTGGAACGCCGGCAGGACTACGGCAGAGCGCCGTCTGGGCGTCAGCGTCCGATCAGGAAGCTCGCCTCATTCGACACGAGTGAGCCCGAGCCCTACTCTGTCACCCGCCGCAACGGCACGGGGAACCCCAAGGCGCACCTCGACTCCTTCCATTGGTGTTGCCACGCTGGCAGGTGCCTCCACAGCTCGATCTTGTGAGCCGGCCGCGTCGGAATCGCCGACCTTGCCGGACCCGCATCCGCATGCGATGAGCGAAAGAGTCCCGGCGAGGAAATACCTGAACGACAAAGCCGCGGGCAAGGTCATCCTAACCTTGCCCGGGGCTGGCCCAACCGCTGAGCGAAATTGCGGCTATTTGGTCGCGACGACGCTGCCCAGCTCCTTCTGGATCGAGGCGAGAGGACTCATGACGAAGTAGCTCGTGCCGCCACCCCACAAAATTCTGACGAGCTGAACGTTATCCCCGCTCGTTATGCCAAACACGGCCGAGCCGCTGTCCCCTCCAGCACCAGCCGCGTCGTCGAAGGTCTGACAGAGTTGGTGGATGCGCGACCCGGAAACATTCGGATTGACGCCCGTTCGCGAAACGGGACCTTGGGACCAGCCGGTGGTCCGGTCAACCTTGTTAAGTACTTTGCCTATCGCAAAGCTGGTCGTCGAGTTGTCCTGGCTCGTCACCGTAAAAAGTCCGCCGACCGTGAGACTGCTGTTGTTCGCGCCGGTGGTCTTTAGAATGTCGCCACGGTTCGACGCGGTACCGCCTGCATAGAGCACCCTCGCCGCGTCACTGTACCGGCAGTTCTTCCCTTTGGGACAAACGCCGCCCTTGAAGTACGTCGGATCGGCAGCTTCGGTCCCGATCGAGAAGGGATCCATGTTGCTGGCCGGCTGATAGTAGACCGTCCCCTCCGTACCACCCTGCTTGTTGGTGCAATGGGAGTTCGTTATGAACGAGCGGCCTCCGCTGTGATCGACATTGAGCCCCATCGTGCAGACGCAGTTGCCGAAGTGAATCTGACTTCCGGCCTGCGTCGGGCGGAACGTGTCACGCAACGTTGCCATGGGCACAATGGCGGCGGTCACCTTTAGCTGGCGATGCCTTCGCAAACAGGTTCGCCGCTGCCGCGCGTGACAGAGTTGGGCCTGGCGCCTCGATCCCGGTGGGTGCGTCGGCGCAAGCGCCGAGTAGAACGGCGGAAGACAACAGGAGGATGCGGAATGCGGGGGTTTGGTGCTCACGACCACCTCGTTGCGCGGGGGGCGCGGATGGGAAGGGCCGCGGCGAGTGGCAGACGGGATATCTGTCCGTGCGCTTGCGGATTAAACATTTGCTGGTCGGTGTCGGCTACAATGGCGACGACCCCGCACCCCCGCCGGAAGGCAGTCCGGGAAGGGGCCCGTCGCGAACACCATATCAACGCTTGGACCCCCACCGGCGTCCAACGTCCGACCAGTCCAAGAGATCACCTCTGTCGCCGAACCCCTCGAGCCTCTTCCTCACCCTCCCGACGCGATGAGCGCCATACTGCACGAACTGAGAACCGCCGCGCGAGCGCTCTCCCGAGCCCGGGGGTTCACCGCCGCCGTAATCGCCACTCTCGGCGTCGCCGTCGCGCTCCAGACATCCGCCGTCGCCGTGGTAAACGCCTACCTCATTCGAGCACTGCCGTATCCGGAAGCTCGCCGTCTGTACAGCGTGTTCTACGCGCAGGAGCCGGACTATCCGCCCCCCGGTTTATCGGAGCTGGATTGGTCCTCGCTCTCGGATCTCATCGAGCATCCGATTGCCTGGGATCTAGACATGTTCTACATGCTAGGCGGCGAATACCCGGAAGGCGCTCCCGGAGCATGGGTCACCCCGGGATTCATCCACGGCCTCGGCATTCGCCCCTCGCTGGGCAGAACGCTCACGCTCGAGGACTTCAGGGTTGGAGCGCCGCAGGTGGCGCTCATCTCCAACGACCTGTGGCACAGCAGGTTCGGCGGAGATTCGTCCGTGATCGGGAGAGCGTTCTCCGCCTACGTCAGCGACAGGCCTGACGATCCAGAATCGTTCACGATCGTCGGCGTGCTTCCCGCGCAGTTCTGGCATCTAAATCCTTACACACAGGTGCTCAC
>JBGTNB010000180.1:0-4683 GCA_041743285.1 Gemmatimonadaceae bacterium | reverse complement strand
CATGCCGCCAGCCGTGCCGCCGGCTCGACCTGACGCGCCAAGCCGCCCAGCTACACCGCCGGCCGCGGAAGCGATTCGTCCGTCTTCCTGGCAAACGCCGGTTACTTCGGAATTCGTCGACCTGGCCGCGTGGATGGAGGAGGATGAACGGCCGAAGTCCACCCGCATGGTCGCCGAGGGAATCGTCGAGCCGGAGGAGGGTGCGCAGGCCGACTTTGCCGAGATGCTCGAGAAGTTCAAGGAAGGGGTGGCTGCCAACGTGGACGAAGGAGATTTCCAGAGCCATTACGATCTGGGAATCGCCTATCGAGAGATGGGACTCATCGATGAGGCGATCGCCGAGTTCCAGAAAGCTCTTCGATCCACCGACGACAGGGTGAAGACGTATGAGGCCCTCGGGCAGTGCTTCCTGGAGAAGGGACATTTTCCCGTCGCCGCCACTCTTCTCACTCGCGCGCTCGCCGACGGGCGCCGCGGCGATGACACGCTGATCGGCGTGCTGTACATGCTGGGCACCGCGTGCGAGGCGCTGGGACGCCACGCCGAAGCGCGATCGTATTACGAGCGCGTCTACAGCGTGGACATCCGCTTCCGCGACGTGAACGACAGGCTCGCGGCGACGGCGCAGAGCGTACGGTGAGTGGCGCTCTCCGCACACGCAGCCCCATAACGCCGGCGCTTCGCGACATTCAGGCGCCGGTTCAGGACAGGCTGGAGGAATCCTCCAAGGAGCTGGCGCGGATTGCCGTTGCCGACTTCCCAATGCTCGAGGAGATGGGCAACTACCTTCTCCACATGCGCGGGAAGATGTTCCGCCCAACGCTCGTCCTGCTCTCCAGCGCCGTGGATGGTCGTCCCGAGCCGCGCGCCAGGACCGTAGCGGCTACGATCGAGCTGGTCCACCTTGCGACGCTGGTGCATGACGACTCGGTGGACCACTCGGTGATGCGCCGCGGAATGCCGACGCTGAACGCACTGTTCAGCCATCAGGTATCCGTCATCATGGGCGACTTTCTCTATTCGCGCGCGATGGTCGAACTGGTGCGGCTCGGCGACATTGAGATGCTGCGCGTGCTCGCCGATGCTACCAACGCAATGACCATCGGCGAGATGCGGCAGCTCACCTCCCTCGATGCGCTGGCGTTCTCGGAGGACGACTACGAATCGCTGATTCGGGCAAAGACGGCCTCGCTGCTTTCAGCCGCTTGCGAGCTGGGCGCGCTTTCCGGCGCCGCTCGTCATCGTCAGGCGCTGGCGCGCTACGGCATGTGCCTGGGCATGGGCTTCCAGGTCGCCGACGACATTCTGGATTACATGGCGACCGAAGTGCAGACCGGCAAGCCGGCCGGCGCCGACCTGAAGGAGCACAAGGTGACGCTGCCACTCATCGTCGCGCTGCGATCGATGCCGGCGGCAGCGCGGCGCGTCGTGGACGAACTGTTCAATACGGCCGAACCGGGCGACGATCTGATTGCGCGCGTCAGGGATATCGTACGCGAGGAAGGCGGCATTGACTACGCGCGCCGCCGAGCCGCGGAATACGCGGCGGGTGCGGAAGAAGCGCTCGATGGGTTGCCGGATTCCCCGGTGCTCGGTTCTCTACACGATGCGATTGCCTACGCGGTGGAGCGGAGCAACTGAATGGCGCGAGGATCCTCGAAGCATCGGCCGGTGTTCCACCTGGTGGTTCTTGCCATCGGCTTCATCGTGGGTGGCTTCCTCACGGCGATCGCTCGGCAATTCCTTCCCGCGGGCGCGGTCAAGGAGTTCCTGACCACCGGAGTGACCCCCTCCCTCGGCCCGTTGGCCGTCGACCTCATCATCATTAAGTTTGCGATAGGACCTGTCGCAATGGATGTTTCCCTGTTGAGTTTGGTAGGAGTCCTGATTGCGTATCTCATTGCGCGATCACTTTTCTAGGAGAGTCGGATGATCGGAAGTCTGGGCATGACCGAAATCCTGATCATCCTGTTGATCATCCTGCTGTTCTTCGGGGCGCGCCGCATCCCGGAGATCGCCGGCTCGTTCGGCAAGGGGATCCGGGAGTTCAAGAAGAGCATCAACGAGGTGGAGCGCTCGATACGCGAACCCGAGCCCACCGATCGCGTTCGTCCCGGCGAAGAAACCGTCGCTCGCCGCGAGCGGGAAAAGGACGAGACCCCGCGCCCTGATCCGAAGAGGTTGATCGGGTGAACGAGTCGCACTTGGCACGAGATGAGAGATGCGAATTGCGAGGACCAGCCGTGCATCCGCGCCTCTCGCAACTCGCATCTCACATCTAGACAAGAAACCTTCGCACTTCTTCATCTCCGAACTAAAAAGGGCGGTCCGCCAAAGCGGACCGCCCTTTTGAATATGCGATGAACCAACTGTAGTTAAGCCTGCTCCGCCGCCTGATACAGCGTCTCACGACGCAGGTCGCGGATCGTGGCGTTCTGGCGGAGGTTGGCCATGAACTGCTGCACACGCTGCTCGCGCATTTGCTGAGTGAGGCCGGCGCGCTGCACCGCCACCTGCTGCTCCCACGCCGTCCGGTCAGCTTGCGCGCGCCTATCCACGCGAATCACGTAAACGCCGTTATTCGTGGCGATCGGCTCACTCACCGCACCGACCGGAAGACCGAACGCCGCTCCGATCGCCCTGGTGAACTGGCCGAGTCCGGGTACGGGCATCGCTCGAGTGAACATGGGCGTCTGCTGCACCTCGAGTCCGGCCTGTTGAGCCGCGGCCTCGAGGGTGGCACCGCGGGCCACCGCATCGGAGATCACCTTGGCGCGCGGCAGCAGCGCCTCGACCTTCTTGTCGCGAATGAGCTGGCGCCGAATGTCGTCACGCACGGCATCGATTGTCGGCCGGCCGCCTAGCGTGAGCGAGTCCATTCTGGCTAGGTAGTACGCATCGTCGCCGGCTATCAAACTGCTGATCTGGTTAGGCTCGGCGCTCCGGAAGGCCCAGGCGCCGATGTCCGGCACATAGCGACCGTTCCAGACGAGCGGCTCGCCTTCGATCGCCACGACCTGGCCGGTCTCCAGATTCATTGCCCTGGCGGCAGAATCGAATTCGGCTGAAACGGTGGACTGCTCTATTCGCGCCAACTCGTCAGCGCGCCGGTCCACCGCCGCAGCTGTGGAATCGCTCTGACGGTATGGAATCAGGATGTGCCGCGCCGTTACCGAGTCGGCCGTCCGCGCATCGACGCGGAGGATGTGCACGCCGAACTGCGTCCCTACCGGCTGCGACAGCTCGCCGATGGGAAGTGACCGAACCGCCTCCTCGAACTCGGGCACGAACCGGCCCGCTGGTTGGGAGCCCAGAGAACCCCCGGCGTTTGCCGACAGGGTATCGATCGACTCGCGCTGCGCCACCTCCTCGAACGTCGAGGTTCCCGACGCGATCTCCTCGCGAAGCTCCCGCGCCTTCCCCAGAACAGCTGCCGAATCGGCAGCTGTGATGGGCCGCGGTATCACCGTCAACGTGACCACAGCGCGTCCCGGACGCGCCACGAAGTCGTCGGAGTGTCGGTCGAAATAATTCCTGATCTCGTTATCGCCGACCGACACAGCCGAATCGGGCATGCTTTCCGGCGCAAATGAGACGTAGCTCACCATCGCCGAATCGTGCGTGTCGCGGTAGATCGCCCACAGCTGCGCGCTGGTAAGGTGCGTTCCCGCGACCAGCTGCTCTGCGAGTTTTGCCTTTGGAATCTCGGTGCGGTAGTAGCTTTCGAGCATCTGCAGCACTCCCTGCTGCTGCACCGCCGGGCTGCTGATCCACCGCTGATACTTGGCCGGATCGAATTGCCCTTCCGTCTGGAATTCAGGATCGTTGAGGAACTGCGGTGGGGGGGTGGAGAGCGCGGCCTGCCGAATCTCATCCACTGTAACCGTTATACCTCGCCGGTGCAGCTCCTGTCTGATCAGGATGTCGGCAACCAGCTGATCGAATGCCGCTTGCTCTACGCGCCTTTGATCGTCCAGCGTAAGGGCGCCGCCCTGTTGTTGCGCGCGGCTCATGAACTGGTCTACCGCGGCCTGGTACTCCGCCACGGTAATGTCTTCACCATTTACCTCGGCGATCGTCGTACCGGTGGTCACCATCGTCCCGCCGCCAAGCAGCCCGGACGTGTCCAGCGCAAGCCAGCCAATGAAGGCGACCAGCAGGATCCAGAAAATGTACTTCGCCGAGCTCCGCATCTGCTGCAGCACAGCTTGTTACCTCACGAATACCTTGAAGTAGTCCCGGGTGGGGCGAGGGAAGCCGGTAAGCTACCGGTCGCCGAAGCATAAAATCAAGTGACCATGTCACTTCCGATTGACTTGAATCGTCAACAAATGGTATCTTCACGCCACTTCGCCGCCCTAGGACGGCGGCACCGCTCAGAGGGTCTTGCATGTCCAATCCAGCGCTGATCGACGAGCTCGAGAAACAGTTCCGCGACAACCCCCGTCGCATGTTCGCCCGGCTCGCGAACGAATACCGCAAGAGCGGCGACTTCATGCGCGCGATAGAGATCTGCAATGCGCACGTGCCGATGCAGCCCGGTTACATCAGCGGCCACATAGTACTGGGGCAGGCGCTCTATGACGCGGGCGAGCTGGAGCAGGCACAGGATACCTTCCAAACCGCGCTTTCGCTCGATCCCGAAAACCTCATTGCGCTGAGGCAGCTCGGCGACATCGCCAA
>JBGTNB010000179.1:0-9669 GCA_041743285.1 Gemmatimonadaceae bacterium | reverse complement strand
TTTCCCGCGTAGTCACCTTTCACGCTCCCCGAGTCGTCTTTGGGTGCCGGAAATCTCGGTCGAAGACGGTGCCGACGGGTGCGGACGACACGAACCCAGACTTAACGAATGCAGCCACGTTTAGAACAGCTCCTCGAAGCCGGTGTCCACTTCGGCCATCAGACGCGCCGGTGGAACCCCAAAATGCGCCGCTTCATTTTCGCCGAGCGCAACGGCATCTACATAATTGACCTCCAGAAGACGCTGCGGCAGCTCGAGCTGGCGCGGCAGCTCGTTCGCGAGGTCGTTATGCGCGGCGAAAACGTGCTGTTCGTCTGCACCAAGCGCCAGCTCAAGGCGGTCGTGCAAGGCGAGGCTGAGCGCTGCGACGCCATGCACGTCACCGAACGGTGGCTAGGCGGCCTGCTGACCAACTTCCAGACGGTCAAGAAGCAGGTGCGCCGCATGAAGGATCTCGAGTCCGGCGCCGAGACCGGGGAGTTCGAAGCGTATACCAAGAAGGAGCAGCTTCTCATGTCGCGCGAGCGCGAGAAGCTGGCGAAGAACCTGGCCGGCATCAAGACAATGACTCGTTTGCCCGGTCTCATGTTCGTCGTCGACTCGAAGAAGGAGCGCATCGCTGTCAACGAGGCGAACAAACTCGGCATTCCGATCGTCGCCATCGTCGATACTAACGCCGATCCGGATCTCATCACTGTTCCGGTCGCCGGCAACGATGACGCGATCCGCTCGGTCGAGCTGATTGCCCGGTCGATAGCCGACGAGATCATCGAAGCGCGTCAGGCGGCACCGAAGCGTGTCGAGGCCGAAGAAGGGGAGGCGCAGACGTACAGCACCGAGCGCGGCATGGAGTCCACTGAAGAGGGCGACAAACGGCGCCGGCGTCGTCCGCGGCGGCGGCGGGCCAAGCCCGAAGCAATCGCTGCGCGCCTCAAGGGGCATAGTGATGCCGCAGAAGGCGGTGAGGGTGGTGAGGGAAGCGAGACCACCGGTGAGGGCGCTGGCGAGGGCGAGAGCGGCGAGTGAGCGGTGGAGTCGCACCTCGCGTAGAGGGCAGGACTGAAATGAGAGGTGCGAATTGCGAGAACTATCCCGTCTTGGCTATGACCGGCACTCATCAGGCAATCTGTGAAATCTGTGGATAACCTCGCCGCCGGCCTTCTGCCGGCGGCGTTGTCGTGAAAGAGCGCGAGCATTCGCGTTCGCGGTGACAGCGCGCGAGGCGATGACAGCATGAGACCGTACAAGGCGCGGCTGCGCCGATAGAGGAGTAGAGAGCAATGGCAACGACGACATTTGGCGCCAAGGACGTGCAGGAGCTAAGGCAGCGGACCGGGGCCGGCATGATGGACTGCAAGAAGGCGCTGGAGGAGTCCGGCGGTGATCTAGACCGCGCCGTGGAGCTTCTGCGCAAGAAAGGGATAGCCAAGGCGGAGAAGCGCAGCGGCCGGACCGCGTCCGAGGGCATGGTCGCCAGCTATATCCACCATAACGGCAAGCTGGGCGTGCTTGTCGAGATGAACTGCGAGACCGACTTCGTCGCGCGCGGAGAATTGTTCCAGGAGCTCGTACGCGCCGTAGCCGAGCACATCGCGGCCGGGGTTCCGCAGCCGGCGATGGCGGTCACCCGCGAGGAAATCGCTCCGGACGTCGTGGAGCGGGAACGGCGGATTCTCACCGAGCAGGCGCAGGCGTCAGGCAAGCCCGAGAACGTAATCCAGAAGATGATCGACGGCCGCATCGACAAGTTCTTTCAGGAAGTAGCCTTGCTCGACCAGCCGTGGGTGCGTGACGACAGTAAGACGATCGGCGAGTTGGTGAAGGAAGCCGGAGCGAAAACCGGCGAGAACCTGGTCATACGCCGCTTCGTGCGATTCAAGATCGGCGAGGAATAAGGGTGACCGAATTTCTGCGCTACCCCCGAGCCCTGGTCAAGCTGTCCGGTGAGGCGCTGGCCGGCGGAAAGGAATTCGGATTCGACTACGGCGTCATCGACCGGCTGGCCGGCGAGGTGAAGCAGGTCGTCGACATGGGGGTGGCGTTAGGGTTGGTGATCGGAGGTGGAAACATCGTCCGCGGATCGCAGCTCTCCCGCATGGGGATGGAACGGGTGGGCGCCGATTACATGGGAATGCTCGGCACCGTCATCAACGGGCTGGCACTGCAGGATGTGCTCGAGCGCAAGGGTGTGAACACGCGCGTGATGACGGCGATTCGCATGGAAGAGGTGGCGGAGCCGTACATTCGCCGGCGCGCTCTCCGGCACCTCGAGAATGGGATTGTCGTGATCTTTGCGGCGGGCACCGGCAACCCCTACTTTTCCACCGACACCGCCGCCGCGCTGCGTGCCATTCAGATGAAGGCGGATGTGATCGTTAAGGCCACCAGCGTGGACGGCGTGTATTCGGCCGATCCCAAGAAGGATCCGAAGGCGGTCCGGTATGAAGAGGTAAGCTACAGGGACGTTATCGCGGGAGAGCTGGGCGTCATGGACCAGACGGCGATCACCCTCTGCAAGGAAAACCGGCTGCCGATCATCGTTCTCAACATTCATCGCGACGGCGCGGTTGCACAGGCGCTTCGCGGCGAACCGATCGGGACCATCGTGCAATGAGCGCCGTCACCGGTAATTCAATCCCCGAGATCTCCAAGTCCGCCCGCGCCGCGATGCAGAAGGCGCTGGAAGCGTCGCAACGCGAGTTCGCTTCAATACGGAGCGGCAAGGCAACGACCTCGCTTCTCGACACCGTGCGCGTGGAGGTGTACGGGAGCCAGATGCCTGTCTCGCAGGTGGCATCGATCTCAGCTCCAGAGCCCAGGCTTCTGACCGTCACCCCTTACGACAAGAACACGGTACAGGCGATCGAGCGCGCCATTCGCGATTCCGACCTCGGTCTCAATCCCTCCTCGCAGGGGGGACTGATTCGCGTGCCGCTTCCGGCACTCAACGAGGAGCGGAGGCGCGACCTGGTGAAGGTCGTGCATAAGCTCGCCGAAGAGGGGCGCATCGCCATCCGGCACGGGCGCACCGAGGCGCGGGACAAGACGAAGAAGCTCGAGAAGGTCTCCGAGGACGAGAAGAAAGCTGCGGAAAAGGAGTATCAGAAGCTGCATGACGAGTACATCGCCAAGCTCGACGAAGCGCTGAAGTCGAAGGAAGCCGAGATCATGGAGGTCTGACGGCCAAGCCGGTCGTCAGGCACTCCCATGGCGCGATCCGAACTGGCGACGCGAGTCCTTGCGTCGCTCCTACTCGTTCCCGTCGCGCTAGGCGCGGGCTGGCTTGGCGATTGGGCGCTTGCCGCGCTTCTCAGCGTCGTCTCGGCGATCGCTGCCTGGGAGTACTATCGCATCGCCGGTGCCGCCGGCCATCGGCCGTTCGCCGAGGCGGGCATTGCGCTGGCCGCGCTGATTCCGCTCTCGGTGCACGCGCGTTACCTGGGCCTGCCTGGCTCGGCGCTCGACGGTAGCACTGCGTTCGGCCCGACCCTGGCGCCGGTGCTGGATCCCCTGGCCAGGGCGCTGGTGGCGATCCTCACGCTCTCCTTGAGCGGCTCGGCGATGATCCTGCTGGCGCTGGTCGCCGCCAGCCTGCGCTGGCGCGGCATAGGCGGCAAGCCGTTAGGCGCGGTCGCCACCACCGTCTCCGGCGCGCTCTATACCGGCGGAATGCTCAGCTTTGCCTACGCTCTTCGCTACCACCCGTATGCGGTCGGCGCGGCCGCCGGAGCCATCGTACTCCTTTTTCCGCTGCTCATCACCTGGGTTACCGACACCGCGGCCTACTTCGTGGGCCGGGCTTTCGGGCGCCGCAAGCTCATGCCCAGCGTGAGTCCGGGGAAGAGCGTCGAGGGTGCGCTGGGGGGATTGGTCGCCGCGATGCTGGCCGCCTGGATGTATGAAAGGTACGTGCTCATTCCGGTGGCGCGGCTCGCGTTCTATCCCGGGGCGGTGCTCCTGTTCGGCGCGCTGGTGAGCATCGCCGGCCAGATCGGCGACCTGGCCGAATCGCTCATCAAGCGCGAGGCGGGGGTCAAGGACAGCTCGCGCATCATTCCAGGGCACGGCGGAGTGCTCGACAGGGTCGACAGCCTGCTGTTCACCATTCCGGTGGCCTACTGGCTGCTGGGCGTTCTGCGACTCCTTCCGGCAATGAGATGAGCCGGCGGCGCATCGCCATACTCGGCTCGACCGGCTCGATAGGCACGACCGCGTTGCGCGTTCTCGCCCGCCACTCCGATCGCTTCGTCGTCACCGGACTCACCGCCTTCTCCAATGCGCCGCTTCTCGCCGAGCAGGCGAAGGAACTGCAGCCATCTTTCGTCGGCATGGTGTCGGACAACGAGAGCGCACCGCCGGAGTGGCGTTGTGGCCCCGAGTGCCTCGTGCAGGCGGCTACTCGCGAGGACGTGGACATCGTTCTGAACGCCGTCGTCGGCGCAGCTGGGCTCGATGCCACCCTTGCGGCGATAGGCGCCGGAAAACGCGTCGCGCTGGCCAACAAGGAGTCACTGGTCATCGCCGGCGAGCTGGTGGAGTCCGCACGACGTGCCGGAGGCGGAGAGGTAGTCCCGGTGGATAGCGAGCACAGCGCCATTCTACAGTGCATTTCAGGGCGGCCATCGCAAACCGTTCGCCGCGTGGTTCTGACCGCGTCAGGCGGGCCGTTCCGGTCGTGGCCCGCCGAGCGGTTGGCTCACGCTACGGTTGCCGACGCGCTTGCGCATCCAACCTGGAGCATGGGTCGCAAGATCACCGTCGACAGCGCCACGCTGGCGAACAAGGCCCTCGAGGTGATCGAAGCGCACTTTCTGTTCGGGCTGGATTTCGACAAAATCGACGTGGTCGTGCATCCGCAGAGCGTGGTTCATTCCTTTGTCGAGTTCGTGGACGGAAGTGTGCTCGCCCAGCTCGGGGCGCCCAGCATGGAGCTGCCGATCCTCTATGCCCTCACTCACCCTGAACGCGTGGTGGACAACGGGGTACCTGCATTCGACCCCGTGGCGCTGTCGCCGTTGACCTTCGAGCCCGTTCGCGATGGTGCCTTTCCCGCGCTGCGTCTCGGCGTCCAGGCCGGACGGGCAGGGCGGGCGGCGCCGGCGGTCTTCAACGCGGCGAATGAAGCAGCCGTGGCGCTGTTTCTGTCGGGTCGTATCATATTTGGAGACATACCGCGTGCGATCGCCTCGACCCTCGAGGCGATCGGTGACGCAGACGGGGGCAATCGCCACGAGCTCCTCGACGCGGACCGGCGCGCGCGCCAACACGTGCGGACGATGTTCGGATGCTAGAACAGCTAATGGAAATTCTGCGCGGCCCGGCCGCGATAGTCTTCGTGCTCGCGATCGTGATCTTCGTTCACGAACTGGGTCACTTTCTGGCCGCCAAGTGGGCCGGGGTCTACGCGCCCCGCTTCTCGATCGGCTTCGGTCCGGCTCTGTGGAGCCGGAAATGGGGCGAAACCGAGTACGTGCTGGCCGCCATCCCGTTAGGCGGGTACGTGAGGATGGCTTCGCGCGAGGACGAGCCGGTCGCCTTCCTGGAGGGGGGCAGCGAAAAGGAAGTCCATCAGGTGGAGTTCACCGGGGCGAACGATTCCCAGGTCCTTCCCGAGGGAACGGCCGCTCCCAAGTTGCCGCGGCACTACGATCCCAATGCGATGGCACCGTTCGGCCCCAAGCCGGTGCCAGAGGAACGACTGTTCGAATCCAAGCCATTGTACAAGCGGCTGGTGATTCTGCTAGCGGGCGTGTTTTTCAATTTTCTGCTCGCAGTGGTGGTATTCAGCCTGGTGTACGGCGTGTGGGGCTCGCCCTACGTTTCGACGCTGGTGATCGGTGAGGTGCGCCCTCCCGCCGAGGCACCGCAGCTTGCGCAGTTCACGTCAGGCGACTCTCTGGTCGCGGTCAATGGATCGTCGCTCGAGAACTGGCGCGACTTCACCCGGGCGGTGCTCGAGACCGATTCGCCAACCGTGCACATTCGCACGAACCGAAACGAGGTTGCCGTTCCGGTGGGTGCGGTGGGAAGTCCCACTCGTACCGCTGTCGCCGGCTCCTTTCTGCCGCGCTCTCCAGCTGTAATCACCTCGATGTTGGCCGGGCCTAGCCCGGCCAAGGAGGCCGGACTCGAGGCTGGCGATTCGGTCGTGGCGGTGAACGATGAACCGGTCGAAGCGTGGCACGAGCTCGTCGACGTCGTCGCGGCCTCACCGGGCGAACCGGTACGGCTCGACGTCATCCGAAGAGATGAAAGGCTGAACCTCACGGTGACTCCCAACTCCGAAACGGAGGCGGTGCCGGGCACAGACAGCATGCGCACGGTGGGCAAGATCGGAGTCTATTACCCGTTGCCGCCGCTCGAGTACGAGCGGGTCCCCATAACGACAGCCGTATCGAACGGATTCAGGGAGAGCATCGGGTTCATTGGGCTGATTCTCGGAGTGTTGCGCGACCTGTTCACCGGCCAGGCTTCACCACGCGAGCTGGGCGGGGTAGTGGCGATTGCATCGCAATCGGCGGAAGCAGCGCGATCGGGTATGCAGACGCTGTTCCGGTTCCTCGCCGTGATAAGCCTTAATCTGGCGGTGTTCAATCTTCTGCCCATTCCGATTCTCGATGGCGGGCAGATCGCGCTCAACGTCGTGGAGTCGGTTCGCGGTAAGTCGTTCAGCGAGCGAACTCGAGCCTATCTAGCGTATGTGGGGCTATCGGTGATCGGGCTTATCTTCGCCCTGGCCATGTTCAACGACCTGACGAGGGGATGAGGGCGATTAAACAGCGGGAAACGGGAAAGGGGAAATGGGAAACGTGGGGGATACTCGCACGTTTCCCGTTTCCCATTTCCCGTTTCCCGCTCATTGCCGTGATCTTCGTGACGGCGGCGCTATTCGGCACCGTTCGCGAAGCTTTCGGTCAACAGCGCCCCCCCGCGCGCTTCTTCATCAATACCGTCGGCGACACCACGTTCACCTTTCGGGTTCCCTCCGATCCGTGGGTCGAGCCGGGTGCCGAGGGTATCGCGGTGGATCCGGCGCGGCGTGATTCGCTGGTGGCGCGCTTCCGGGTTTCGCGCGTCGACTGGGGTGAGGCGACCGCGGTCATCATGGGTCAGACGACAGCGGTGACCGACAGTCATGTGGTGCTGCTCCGGATGCCTGATACGCCATGGTACCGGCGACATTTCTGGATCGGCCTCCTCACCGGCGCGGGAATCGGTGCCGGGATTGCGGCGGGCATCCGCTAGGAATACCCGGTGCTTCCCCGTCTTAGCACTTGGGACGAAAGCGTGAAGAAGTGCGCTGCATACACATCGTAGTTCGAGGCTACGGTGAGTCGGCTGGGCCTAACGCTCATGGTTGACGGGATGCAGCGGATTGAGCGGATGCTGCGGATCTGATCGCGTCGAGATGAGCTCAGCTACCAACCGGAGAAGATCCACAGCATCCGCGGTTTCCGCTTCATCCTTATAAACCATGAGCGTTAGTGCCAGTCAATGCGTCGTGGCTTCGACCTCCGATGTGTTTTTTGCGATCGCTGGAGCGCCGCAGCCGGCGCTCCCTAACGGGATCATGGCGGCGCGCTGCAGATAAGACGCGCTTGAATCGGCTTGCGATCCCGAGCGTTGATCGTCACCTGGTTGTCGTACTCCAGGCAACCGTCGGCGCTGAGCCTAACGCGGTATGCGCCGACGGGCAGGATGAGCACGGAGTCTTGGTCCACCGTTCCGCCCCGCGAGACGCCACTCGTAGAGTTGACAGCGAACGTTGCGCGCGAAGGCGTCACGTTGAACACCAGCGTGCCGCATCGCAGGGGAGTCAGCGTGAGCGGCGGATTCACACCCGCGGAAAGCGACAGCTGCCGCGAGTCAGTGGCAGTGCGGCATCCCTCGCTCTCCGGAAACGTCGCTGTTATGGTGTGGGGGCCGGGCCGCACGTCGGTGAGCCGCTGGTTTCTGAGGCGCATTCTCTGGCCATCCAGCAACACGATGGCACTGTCCGGCGCCGTTATGCGGATGGTGGCCAGCGCCTGCTCCGAGAGGGTGTCGTCCGCGGTCATCGTGTCGGGCACTACCGCATCTACGGGCGGGAGCAGCACAGAAGGGCTGTCGGAGGGTAGGCTGGTAGTATCCGTTACGTTGGCCGTTCGCGGCGACAGGTCACGCGTTACGGCGAAAACCACAGCCAGCAGTGCGGCGCCGAGGCCGAGCGCGAGCACACCCCGCCGAACCCACTGGTCGTTCGCGAGGCGGGCCCAGGGTGCCGCGCGCACGCCGGAGGGGGTTACTCGAGCGACCTGAAGCGTACGGGCCGCCATCGGATCGGTGGTGTGGGGCGCGAGGTCGGCCAGCGCCTCGCCTAGCGCCTCGCCGCTCTCGAAGCGTTCCTCCGGTGCCTTGGCCAGGCAACAGAGTATGATGCGCTCCAGCTCGGCCGAGATCGACGGGTTGAGACTGCGCGGCTTGGGCGGGCGGTCTTCCACGTGCTGCCTTGCGATCTCGTACCAGTCGGCGCCGTCGAAGGGCAGGGCTCCGGTCGCCGCGCGGTAGAGGGTAACGCCTAGCGAGTAGATGTCCGCGCGGCCGTCGAGCGCCAGGCCGCGCGCCTGTTCGGGGGAGAAATACTGCGGCGTGCCGACGACCATGTTCGTCCCCGTCTCCTGCACATAACTGGAGACAGCGCGCGCGATGCCGAAATCGGCAACGATGGCGTTGCCGTGGGGATCGAACAGGATGTTGTCCGCCTTCACGTCCCGGTGGATCACCCCTTCGCGGTGCGCGAATCCGAGGGCAATCGCTACCTCCACCCCCATCCTGATGGTAAATGCTTCGGGCATCGCGCCGATGACGCGCAGTCGCTCGACGAGGCTGCTCGGCAGGTAATCCATCACGAAGTAAACCGCGTCGTCCTCGCGGCCCACGGCGAGGATGCGGATTATGTTCGGATGACGAAGCTTGGCGGCGATCGACGCTTCCCGGCGGAAACGC
Organism: Gemmatimonadaceae bacterium; assembly: GCA_041743285.1. Lineage (GTDB taxonomy): Bacteria > Gemmatimonadota > Gemmatimonadetes > Gemmatimonadales > Gemmatimonadaceae > JALZIF01. Next base: position 684 of record JBGTNB010000179.1, on the reverse strand, counting down.
GATTCGAAGGTCTCATCGCCGGCGAACTGCGGCTTGAGCACCTTGATTGCAACTGGAATGTCGAGCTCGGGATCGTATCCGCGGTAGACCCAGGCAAACCCACCGGAGCCGACGAGAGATTCGATACGGAACCGGCCCAGCGATCGACCGACGTAGCGCTCAGGCAACCGGGCTAGCCTTTACATTGAGGTAGGCGGCGGCTAAGATACTATGCTTCAATGGATTCGGCGAATTTGCCGGCTGGTGCTTGGAGAATATATAACATGGCGTTTGAAAAAGCAGCGACGGTCGATCGGTACAAGGTACACGAGACCGATACAGGTTCCACCAAGGTACAGGTAGCGCTCCTCACGGCGCGCATCAACTACCTCACCAGCCACTTCAGGTCGCATGCGAAGGACTTTCATGGTCGTCGCGGACTCCTCAAGATGGTTGGCCGGCGGCGGCGTCTGCTGGACTATTTGAAGCGAACGGATGTAAGCGGATACCGACAGCTCATCGACGAGCTGGGGCTGCGGCACTAATCTCGCAGCCAATGTGCGATTCGCGCGGGAGCCTTCGACTACCGGCTCCCGCGCGTTTTTCTTCCAGAGAGAGTGTACGAGATCATGCAAAAGTTGGAGCGGACGATCGCCGGCCGCACCCTGACGATCGAATCGGGGCGGATGGCGAAGCAGGCGGCTG